>CAYLVY010000004.1:20007-21396 GCA_964387205.1 uncultured Draconibacterium sp. | reverse complement strand
GAAATTTAGTTCCGTGACTAAATAGCTCCAAATCACCCGAAAGGGTATTGAACAGAACCTGGTTTGGACGGAACCCGAGCCTGCGTGCATATTCATACTGGTACGGACCTGCCACCCATATATGGGTGAAACAATTTCTGAAAGAAAAACGGGCGGTCAGGCTTGCCACATAATGACGTACCGTCCCTTTCCACTGTGTGTCAGATCCCGCAACTACAGGTATGCCGGTTTTACGCAGTTTGGCTGCCACTTTCAGGTAGTCATCATCCATCCAGCCACTGACATAAACCAAAGCGGGCTTCAGCCGGGTTGCCAACTCAAGAATTTCTGCTGCTCCCATGCTGCTTTTCCGATAAAAAACAGCATGGTCGAGTTCGGGAACATAGTATGGCTTGGTCAGGTTCCGGTCGCGGTGAACAATGTGAATTTCTGCCTTGTATTGCTGAATCAGTGTCCTGAAAACAGCGACCTGATAACTGTGGATCTCGGCATAGAGGTAAAGAATCCTGATCCTTTTCATCTCCTGCTTTTCCATATTTCCCAAAGGAACAGTATTTTTCTCGGAGATAATACGATGGCAGTAAAAATATTCAACCAGGCCACCCATGGGTGTTCTGCCCGGGCGATCAGGCCCCGGAAAAGCCTGACTGCGCTTGCTGCCGAACGGATCGCTTGGCGGTCCTGCAGTTGAGTATCCCGGGAAAGATCAGCAAGAATGGTCTGATAGAGTTTCAGGTATGCGTGATAATTATATTTGGTGAATGCGCTGGATCGGTAAACAATCAAAGGCTCAGCCAGAAAACAGAAATCGGTGTGACGACTCAACCGGATCCAGAGTTGCCAGTCTTCTCCGATTTTCAACCCGGTGTCGAAACGGAGCCCGAAAGTGGTGAGGATGTCTCTTCTGACCAGTACGGTACTCGTAGTGACAAAGTTTCCCTTTCTGACGAGGAGGGAGGTAAAGTTCCCTTTTTGGTCGGTCCGGAACTTTCCGGTTGTCTTTTCCTGGTCATCATTTATACGGGAGGAGCAGACCAAACCGATTTCTGGTTGGTGTTCCGTTATCCGGAGCTGCTTCTCCAGTTTTCGCGGCAGCCAGATATCATCGGCATCCAGAAACGCAAGATATTTGCCGGATGCCAGCTCCATCCCATAGTTGCGTGCAGCGCTTACCCCCATGTTGGCAGTCCGCCGGATAATACTGCGGGGGATTCCGGTGATGGCTTGTTCTGCTGCCGCGAACGAACCGTCTGTCGATCCATCATCGATCACGATCAGTTCATAATCGCTGACCGTCTGTTTCTTCACCGATTCAATGGCCCTGCCGATACAATCCTTCCCATTGAATACCGGGATGATGATGCTGACCAGCGGAGGGTTCATGCTGGT
>CAYLVY010000004.1:7404-19997 GCA_964387205.1 uncultured Draconibacterium sp. | reverse complement strand
GGCATGCCGGGGAATATGGTCGAATGCCGACCGGTCCTGCAGCAGCATTTCCAGAGCATCTCTTAATCCCGGTTCATCCGGATTGCATAATATTCCGTTAAAACGGTTGATTATTAAGTTGTTAATACCCCCAACGTTGGAAGCAACCACCAACCGTCCGGCTGCCATGGCTTCGATTACGGCGAGGGAACTCCCTTCGGAGCCCAGGGAGGGGATCACCACCACATCGGCCGATTGCATCACGGACGGCATGTCGTTATAAGGGATATTCCTGTAGGTTACCTTTTCCCCGGGTGGCAGCAATTGTTTCATCCTGGTTTCCAATGCCCCTTCTCCGGCCAGGACGACCTTCACAAGAGGATACCTGTCGAGGAGAGAATTCATGACACGGGCAAATATCAAAGCACCCCGCAGTTCCACAAATCTTCTTGGAAACAGGAATGTGATGTCACCATCTTGCGGAGTGATTTCAGGAACCAGGAAAAAATTGTCACCGGCACAGTTCAGGATCACTGTATGGTAGTCATCCCTGAGCTTTACCGATAGTGTCCGCTTCCAGTTAAGAAAGTTGTAATCAACACAGACAAGTTTCGAAAATAGTTCCGACCGTCGATAATTCCGGTAGTTGTCGAACAGTTTCAGCAACCTGAGTTTGCGGATACCTGTTTGATCCCTGTATACACCGGCCGGGAGGTCCCAGTAGATACCATGCTGGATCCCGATGGTGTGGCAGTGGCCGGTAACGGGGATGATCTGATCAGTGGCATAAATGAGGATATCATCAGGTTTCATCGTCCTTTGGCTTAAAACCGTTTGCAGTTCCCCGATATTCCGGCAATGTACCCCATGGGCGGTAAAGGTGGGATCAGAGATCACAAAGTCTGCGCCGGACGGAAACCAGATATCGATTCTGCAGTGCCTGTGCAGGGCAAGAGCAAGCAACCTCATATAGGTTTCAATACCCCCAATGGCAAAAACCCCATCGGCATTTACGAAATTGAAATAGATCAGGTGTATTTGTCTCATTTCGGTTGATGGTTCATCACAATGCTCCAGAAAGCGGGCAGTACCGGCCAGACCATGAGTAAATACATCGGGTTGCCCAGTACGAAGTAGGCAAATATAATGATGAAGGTGGAGGAGAAAAAAAACCTTCGGGCCCGGTCATCCTTGTACATTATGAAAACCTTTCTAAAAAAAAGAAAATAGGCCAGCAGCAGTGCGAGGGTACCGATGGCCCCTGTTCTGGCCAGAAGCCCGGTGAGGAAAAAATGTCCGTAACTGGGTTCCCCCATGGTATTATATCGTTGGCCGGCTATGGCGAATCCGCTGCCGAACATCGGATAATCCAGGAAAGTCTCCCAGTCGTTATTGGCTTCAATAATCCTTGAAATGCCGGTGTCAAAACCCCGCATGGCATTGTATTCGATATATTGGTTGGTGAGTGCGGTGATCTGCTTCACAAAAATATTCTGCGTAAGCATGATCAATGGTACCACGATCAGCAAAACCAGGAAAATGGCACGGGCGGTCACTTTTCTCAAAGATACCTGATAGAAAATCAGGAAGTAAAAGAAGGCAATGATCACAGCAGCCGTTATACCCCTGGTTCCGGTCGCGATCAGTCGCAACATCCCCAGGATGATCAGTACATAGGAGGTAAGTTTCAGACTCCGGTTGGAAGTGATAAAGGTGAGATAGAGAAAAAAGGGGATGGTAAACGGGATCAGTTCCAGGATATCCCCTGATCGGCCAATCCTCTGGCCGAGCAGGTCGACATTTAGTTTTGGACTCTCCCAAAACCCAAAAGCTAATCCAAAGGAGTGGATCATCGCAATAATCAAAATCGCATATAACATCCTGAATATGTATCCGTTCATTTTTCTTGACAAAGGATTTTTCAGGATGGTACCGTTGGAAAAGAAAGCCAGGTTATAGAATACGAAAAGCATATCTCCCTGCCTGTAGGGTGATATAAAACTGATCACCAGGAACAGCATGGAGACCAGCACGCCGAGTTTCAGGTCGGGGTCATGGTTGAAAAACAGCAGGATGAGGGCAATCAGGAAAAAGGGGATCAGCACGATACTGTGAAGGGAATGGTCACCGATAAAGATGTAATTCGATACCGGATTGATCACCGCAATGATGAGAAGTGCCAGATAGCCATATACCGTAACAATCGTCCTCATGTCAGGGTGCAGTGGTTTCAGCGCCGGAGCGGTAAGATCTGGTTACAATGATCAACAGGAGCAGGATTAGTACCAGATAGGCCAGGTTGCCTGCGACGGCCATGCCCAGGGCGCCCATCCCCTTGTCGAGCAGCCATCGGGTGGAGGTGATCATGACCAGCGCCCACAATGCGTTGACCGCGAAACCGATCCACATCCGACCCTGACCTGCCACTGCTTTCCCCAGGATATCACTGACGGCAAACATAATGGTGGAAACAGCAAGGAAAACCAGTACCAGGCTCCCGCCGGAGAATCCTGTGCCATATAAACCCATGATCTTTCCGGAAAACAAGGCCACAACACCAGACATAAGCGTTGCGATCAAAGCGACTAATAAAATATTTAACTTCAATATTTTAAAGAATTTTTGACTGTTTTGCCGGGAACCGGCCAGTAAAGGCAGGGCGATCTGGGACAGGGTTGCGGGAATGAACAAAATAGCGCTTCTCCATTGATTGGCGGCATCATACACCGCCATTTCCCCATAACCGTCGGGAACATTTACCAGCATTGTATTGCAGATCCACAGCACCGGGGTGACCAGTACTCCTGATAAAAGGGATGGAAGACTGAACCGATAGAGGATAGGCCATTCAGACCATACATCCCCGAACCGGATCCTGATCCCTGCCCGACGGGCAGTTATGTTCACCGACCGGGAATGAAGTATAAACAGCAGGCATAGGTGCATGGCAAGGCCAATGATGGCACCCTGCAGTCCAAAGTAGTAGGTCAGCCCTACCTGCACCGGAACAGAAAGGATGCCGGTCAGAAAATTATTTTTGGCAATGCTTTTGAAAGCCTCGAAACCAGCCAGAATTCCTGCCTGAGCGCCATTCATGGCCCCAAAAAAAAGGATCATCGTACTGATCCGAATTTCTGTGGCGAGATGAGGGGCATTGAGGGTGTGGTTCGCGATATAACCGGAGAATGGCAGAACGCCGCCCGCGATAATCAGGCTGGTCAGCAGTGCAAAAACAGAAGTCAGACTGATGATCCGGCCCGTTCTCTCCTTGTCCGACCGGTACAATTCGGCCACGTACCGGGTCGTGGTCAGGCCCAGTCCGAAACCGGCGAAAACGGTAAACATATTCACCGTTGACCGGATGATCCCCAGTTCGCCGTAAATGTTTTTTCCAAGTATTCTGGCGATGAGGATGGAGGTAAGCAGCATCAGTCCCTGGGCGACCAGGGAGCCCGACAGTGACCAGAATGCTCCGGACAGCATCCGGCGTCCGATATCAGAATGCCGGACCTGGCTGATTAACCCGCTGATTTGTTGTTTCAAGGATTCCGGCGACATCGGCCTGTGGTTACGGTCAGCAATTTCTGACTTCCCGTTTTAATCGTGTCAGGTGGCCGCGGCCAAGGGCTTTAACTTCACAGCCAAGCCTGAAATATTCCCGGATTTCATCATCGGAGAGGATCCCGAAGGCATCGATCACCGCGATGGGGCCGCCAGCCCATGATACTATGGATTTCGGGTCGAGGTGAAGATATTGGGCATGAGGGACAGCGAGTATCAACGCTTCTGCGCCTTTCATGGAGGATTCCAGGTTTTTTTCCACCACCGAATTTTTCAGCCCTTCCTGGTTACGGAAAAATCTCTTCCAGGAACTGCCAGGAGAGGGATAGCTGTCCTGCTCTTCCAACTCATACCAGTGGTCGACGTAAGGGTCATGGATCCTGACCTCGGCGCTCATTTCGGTCAACTTTCTGACCACCAGTTCGCTGCCGCTGTAGCGGGTATCGCCAACATCCTGGCGGTAACTCGCCCCGCACAGGAGTACTTTGGAACCGGCAATGTATTTCCCCATATTCCGGAGGGCATCCCTTGTTAGTTCGGCCACATGGAGGGCGCGGGTATCGTTGATATCAATCGCCGTGGGGGTTATCCTGAATAGTTTCTCTCCATCTTCAAACCCCATGATATGTTTATAGGCCCAATAACCCAGGCCGCCATCTTTGGGAAGGCAGTAACCTCCGATACCCGGCCCCGGGAATATCATGTTGCTATGGGTTGGACGCATTTTAATGGCATTGATCACTTTGATAAGGTCCACACCGTTTCGTTCAGCGAAAAGGCTCCATTCGTTCAGGTAAGCGAGGATGGTGGCGCGGTATGAATTCTCTACAATTTTGGTGGTTTCCGATTCGATCGGCCTGTCCATCACCGTCAGGGGAAATTCTTTTGTATTGAGCACCTCATGCAGGAATTTCTCCACCCTTGCGCGGGCAACCGGTTCGCATCCCGAGCATACCCTCCAGAAGTCACGGATCGAGGCCACATATTGTTTACCCGGCATGACCCGTTCAAAGCTATGCGAAAGCAAAGGTATACTGTCGATACCCCGTTTTGAGAACTCTTTTTTCAGGATGGGCCAGGCAACAAATTCCGTGGTGCCGGGGGCTACCGTGGTTTCAATCAGTACGAGGCAACCGGGCTGGATCTTTTCGCCGATGGTACGCATGGTTTCCTCTAATGCCGCCATATCAGCTTCGCCGGTTTTCATGTTTCCCAACTCCTTTTTTGCAAAATCGCACTGGACATCCACCACGACACAATCGGCCAGTTTGAGGCAATCGCTGTTATAGGTGGCGACCAGGCTTTTCTTTTCTTTCACACACCGGTTGATAAGTATGTCTACCTCAGGATCTTCTGCTTTGACAGGAGCCTCTCCACGGTTGATCAGGGGTATTTTCCAGTAAGAGCGGGAAGACGGACGCTGACATCCGATCACAAACTTGGTATAATGGCCCTGTTCATCTTTGGTATCGGCAACAATCGCAGCCATCACTGCACCCACGAATCCCAGCCCCATCACCACAACGATCTCCTTGTTTTCTTTTTTGGCGTTTTCAACCAGTATTTCCAGTCTGTTCATCTCTGCAGCATAATCATCATGCACAGGCAAAGCAAATTTTTCTCCCGACGGAGAAAAGGAGTAAACGGGTTCAGTTTTCATACTTGTTAGGTTTAATGATTGAATGTCAGGTCACAGCTTCGCCCTCCGGGTCACAGGACCTTATTTGCAACTATTTGAATGACAATTTTATAACTTTCATTTCTCCATATCAAGCTGAAGCGGTGATATGGAGAGGGTCAATACCTGTTTCAACTGCTCAATTCTGATGATCACCCTTTTTTTATTGGCGACGGACACCAATTCGCCGGCAATGCCAAACAGCGGGCCTGAATTGATCTTTACCCTTGCACCGGGCTTAAAAGTATCCGGGAGGCTTTCCACCTCAATGTCGGTGCCGGTGATCGCCTTCAGGATGTCGATCTGCCGGGCGGGAATGGCGGCAGGTTTTCCGCTGAACCATACATAGCGGACTGCTCCCGGGGTGTTGAGTACATCATAATAATGGCGGGTATCCACTTTAACGAAGCAATAGGATCGGATAACTGGTTCATCCACCCATTTCTTCCGGTCGCTCCACTGGTGCAATACCTTTCTGAGGGGGACATATGCTTCGATTCCCTTTTCGAGAAGGGCTTCCATCAGTTTTTTTTCGTGTCTTGATCGGGTGTAAACCGCAAACCACTTTGTCTGATCATCCGCTACCGGGGTTCCTTCCGTCCGGGTCCTGGTAAGTTCCCCGGAATGGCTATTTTTCAGGTTCTCCAAATGTAGGGGTCGGGTGATTTAATGTGATGATAATCAGTTATTAAAGCAATCGAACAGGATATAAAGGGCAAAGATACTGAAAATATCACTTTCCATGGGGGCCGGCAAATTTGTTTTTCAGGTTTTGGGAATTCGGTGCATCTGGAGTATCTTTGCAACCTTGTAAAAAAACAGACCATGAGTTTGAGAGCAAAAACCACGGAATTGAAAAGGCGTATGCATGAAGCCTTCAAAGGGGGAGGGGAACAGGCCCTTGAAAAGCAAAAGGCTTCAGGTAAGATGACCGCCAGGGAGCGCATTCTGGCTTTGCTGGATCCGAGTTCTTTTCATGAGTATGATCTGTTTGTCAAACATGCCGGGCAGGATTTCGACATGGATAAAAAGTATCTGCCCGGGGATGGGGTGATCACCGGAACCGGTTCAATCAACGGCTGGCCGGTATGTATTTTTGCCCAGGATTTTACTGTTGCCGGTGGGTCGCTGGGGTTGATGCATGCCCGGAAAATCACCAAAATCATGGACCATGCCATGAAGATGAAGGTGCCTCTCATCGGGATCAACGATTCGGGCGGCGCCAGGATTCAGGAAGGGGTCAATTCCCTGGCCGGGTACGGGGAAATATTTTATCGTAACACCCAGGCTTCCGGAGTGATACCTCAGATATCGGTAATCCTGGGGCCCTGTGCCGGCGGCGCCGTGTACAGTCCTGCACTCACCGATTTTGTTTTTGTGGTCGATAAAATCTCTAAAATGTTTATCACCGGCCCGGAAGTCATCAAAACCGTGCTTGGTGAAGAGATATCCATGGAAGACCTGGGCGGTGCACGCGTCCACGCGGAAATAACCGGTAATGCCCACTTTTTCGCCGAAAGTGAGATGGATTGCTTTGAGCAGATAAAGCAACTGGTCACCTACATTCCATGGAACAACGAGAAAAAGGCGGAGGTCTTTCCGAAAAAATCACCCAAAACCCGGCAATACAAACTGGACAGCGTCTTTCCAACCAATCCGATGCAGCCTTACGACGTCAGGGATGTGATCAAAGCCATTGCCGATGACAGTGAATTCCTGGAAGTCCAGCAGTTATGGGCTGCCAATATCGTCATTGGATTCGGGAGGCTGGATGGCCAGACTATTGGTTTTGTGGCCAACCAGCCTCTGGTGCTTGCCGGAGTGCTCGACTGCGATTCCAGCGACAAAGCGGCACGGTTTATCCGTTATTGCGATGCATTTAACGTGCCATTGGTTACCCTGGTGGATCTGCCCGGATACCTGCCGGGTATTGATCAGGAACATGCCGGCGTTATCCGCCATGGGGCTAAAGTTCTGTATGCATACAGCGAGGCGACGGTACCGAAGATTACCGTCATCGTCAGAAAAGCTTATGGCGGCGGATATATTGCCATGTGTTCCCACCATCTTCATGCCGATTTTGTTTTTGCCTGGCCTACGGCTGAAATCGCGGTGATGGGGCCGGAAGGGGCAGCCAATATTATTTTCAGGGCTGAAATAAAGGCAAGTGACAATCCTGACGAAACCCGGAAAAGACTTATTGAAGAATACCGGCAGAAATTTGCCAACCCTTATGTGGCTGCTGCCTACGGTTATGTTGACGCGGTCATTAGCCCCAGTGAAACCCGCAACTACCTGAGCCACGCCCTGACCCTTTCCCAGAGCAAACGAGAGACCCCTCCCAAAAAGAAACACGGCATACCGCCTTTCTGATCCTTTCCTTCCACACTTCAATCCTTATGGCGTAACCCATGGACGAAAACATTGAATTTGTTGATTTTCCTTATGAGAATATAACCTACCGGACTACCGTCACCAGGAAGTATTCGGCCCGCAAACCTTTTTCACCGCATGACCCTAATAAAGTGACTGCCTTTATCCCGGGGACCATTATCAAAGTGATGGTCAGGGAAGGAGCGAAGGTGAAGAAAGGAGACGGCCTGCTCATTCTTCAGGCCATGAAGATGAACAATCAGTTACTTGCCACGCATAATGCGGTGGTGAAGAAGATCAATGTGAAAGCCGGGGATGTCGTGGCGAAAAACACCATCCTGCTGGAGCTCAGATAATCACATTGTCGGACCGGCAATCTCCCGTAATGCATGGGCGATAGAATCCAGCAGTGCCTCCTTCCCGGTACCGCGGGTTGATGAGGTCATGACGATCATGGGCAACTCTTCCCACTCTTCCCCCAGCAACTTTTTCCATGCCGAGGTGGTTTCATGAAGCAGTTTAACGGAGGGTTTATCGGTTTTGGTAAAGACCAGGACAAAGGCGATATCGTGATCCCCCAGCCACCGGATAAACTCCTGATCCTTAGCCTGCGGGGGAATGCGCGAGTCGATCAGTAAAAAGGTTATGGCAAGGTTCTCCCTGCGCAACAGGTAGTTTTTTACCCTCGATTCAAACTGTTCCCTTTCGGTTTTGGACAGCCGGGCATAGCCATATCCCGGAAGGTCAACCAGTAACCATTCCGTAGCAGAAGAATCCCCGGATTTGCTCCTGACCTTAAAATGGTTGATCAGCCTGGTTTTTCCCGGTGTGCCTGAAACCCTGGCCAGGCCCTGCCGTCCACTAAGGAGGTTGATCAGCGAAGACTTACCCACATTAGACCTTCCGATGAAAGCAAATTCGGGCAGGTCGGTTGTCGGACACCTTTTCAGATCAGGACTTCCTGATATATACTCTATCGATTCTATGATCACCGGGTGCGGTTTAAGGATGGAGTTTTTCTTTCAGTTTATAAACATGTGCTTTTATCCGGGCGGCCCATTGCGAATCGCTCAGCGAGGGGTCGAGAGCGTTGTAACTTATGGGGTCACCTATCACGAGGGTAATCGTTTGGTCCCACTGGCGCATCATTTCATCCACCAGGTAAAGCATTTCGATATTGGCTTTTATCCCGAGCCGTTTCCGCCATCGGGCAAGGTTGTAAAACCATTCCGAATTTTTTCCTCCGATATAGACCGGGATTATATCCCGCTGATATTTTTTGGCTTTTTTAATGAAGGTGTTTTTCCATTCCAGGTCCATGATCACATCCCGTCCGTCAACCTTTTGTTTCCTGGATACCAGGCCTGCCGGGAAATAGAGTATGACCTGACCCGAGGCGAAAGTGCGGTCAATGAGCCGGGCGTTCTCTTTATTCCCCCCATGCTTGTTGATGGGGATGAACAATGGTCGTAATCCGGGGACGGTCATCAAGAGATCGTTGACCGGGAAGACAATATCCGGTCTGACACGTCCGATCGTCATCATAAGCGCCATTCCGTCGAGACCGCCAAGCGGATGGTTGGAAGCGATGAGATACATGCCATCATTGGAGATCACACTGGCGGGATCATTTCCGGCTACCTTTACCTTCACCCCAAACTCCTGAAGAATGGCTTCTACAAAAGGAAGTCCACTTTTATCGCGATGCTTGTAGATGAATTGATTGATGGTTTCCTGGTGCGTGATTTTTTTCAGGTAACCAATGACAAACCGCGGAATGACTTTCAGCAGCGCCGGGTTCTTAGAGGCAAAGAGCGCTTCAATATCAATCAGTCGCTCCTCCGGGGGGACCATGATAAGATCTTTCATCCTGCAAAATTATAAAAAGGAGCAACCGAGAGGATCGAAAGATCAAACTTCGTATGAAATGCAAAACGGGAATGTTGATTCCTGCACACTTCGGATTATCTTTGCAGCAAAATCTAGACGATGGATCCGATCATTCCACCTTTGGACAAGGAATTGCTGGAAGCCGAACTGAGTGAGATTACCTTTCTCAGGAATACCAATAACGGTCACAACAAGATTTTCGTCTTCACCGCGCAGGAAGCACCAAACTTGATGAAGGAGGTCGGAAGGCTGAGGGAGATCACCTTCAGGGACGCCGGCGGGGGAACCGGTAAAAGTGTCGATATCGATGAATTTGATACCATGGATATCCCTTTTCAGCAACTGATTGTGTGGGATCCGCTAGACAGGGAAATTACCGGCGGTTATCGCTTTATTCACGGGAAAGACATCAACTGTAAAGGATCAGGTTGTTTTCGGAGTGCAACCGCCGAACTGTTTTCGTTTACCCAGCATTTTGTCAGGGTTTATCTGCCGGTCAGCATCGAACTGGGCCGTTCCTTTGTCCAGCCTGCCTATCAGCCACTGATCAATTTCCGGAAAGGAATGTACTCCCTTGACAATCTGTGGGATGGTTTAGGCGCCATGATCATCGAGAACCCCGATGTACGCTATTTTTTCGGAAAGATGACCATGTATCCCGACTACAACCGCTACGCCCGGGATTGTGTGCTTTATTTTCTGAGAAGATATTTTCCCGATAAAGAAACCCTCATGATTCCGAAAGAGGCTGTGAAGACCGAAACATCCGATCCTGTTTTTGCGGCATTGTTCAATGCAATGACCTATGAGGAGAATTATAAAATTCTGGTTCAGGAGGTCAGGCGCCATGGGGAAAATGTGCCTCCGCTGGTCAATGCTTATATGAACCTGTCGCCGACCATGCGTACTTTCGGAACCGCGGTTAACCATGGTTTTGGTGAAGTGGAGGAGACAGGGATACTGATCAGTATCGGGGAGATTTACCCCAAGAAGAAGGAGCGTCATTTGACGACCTACATTCAAAAACTGGCTTCACTGAAGGGATTACGCTGGCGAAGACGGAGCCGGCTTACGTAAAAGGAATTCAATCCTGAAGATCAGGAGTTTATGCGCTAACCGGCGCCTTAGCCAACGCATTGGCTTTGCGCATCAGTTTCGATTTCAGGTTAGCTGCCTTGTTTTTGTGGATGACACTGCGTTTGGCCAACTTGTCCACCTGCGAGATCACCTTGGGCAGTTCGGTAGCCATGGCAGCCGGATCGCTGATTTCCCGGGCTTTCCTGACGGAATTACGAACGGTTCTGCCCTGATAACGATTCAGGGTACGTTTTGTTTTGGTGCTGCGGATGCGTTTTTCTGAACTTTTATGGTTAGCCATGATGCTCTTTTGTTTTCAATTTGGGGTGCAAAGATACACACTTTGAATGAATTTCCAAAAGAAAATAATTGCCCTTTTACGGATTATTTGCGGAATGATACCATGGTAATCCCTGCTCCGCCCTGATCAAGGGGGGCATCCCTGGCCGATTTTACCTCCTTTTGCCCCCGGAGATAATCGCGGGTGATCTGACGCAGAATGCCGTTGCCCTTTCCGTGCAGGATACGCACTTCGGGTATGGCAAACATGATCGCATCATCAATATATCGTTGCAGCATCGAAACGGCCTCATCGGCCCTCTTCCCGCGGAGGTCAAGGGTGAGAGAGTATTGGTTCAGCCTGTTGTTCAATTCTCTGACATACTCGCTGTAACGGCCTGTTGCCGGTGTCGTTGTTTCAGTGCCCGATAAAGTGGCAGCCGGAGCAGGCGGAACAATATCCAGCAACTCCTGTCTGATCTCCTCGATATCTTTACGCGCTTCCCTGGTCCTGGCTTTATCTGCCTGCGACTCCTTGATTTCCCGGATGGTCCGTTCGATGGTACTGTTCACTTTACCCAATAACTCCGAAGCTTCTGTCCGGGCTTTGTCCAGGATCTCTTTTTTCCGGCGTTCCAGCTCCTCGCTGAGTTTTTCATATTTAGAAATAACCTCGGCCAGAAACTCATCTGCCATGGTCACCTCCTGCTGCTTTTTCTGCAATTCGCGTTTTTCAACTTCCAGGCCCTGCAATTCACGGTCAAAATCGAGCTGACTGGTACCGGTCATCTCACCGGCACGCTCGAGTACCTTTTCCGGAAAACCTATCTCACGCGCAATCTCCAGGGCAAATGAACTTCCCGGGTGACCGATCTTTAACTGGTACAATGGTTTAAGTTTCCCGAGATCAAAGAGCATTGCACCATTCACGATACCCTGTTCACGTCCGGCCATTAATTTCAGTTTACTGTAATGGGTGGTTACCACTCCCATCCCTTCCCTCGCGTTGAGCGCCTCCAGGGTGGCTTCAGCAATGGCACCACCGAGCGACGGATCGGTGCCTGTCCCGAATTCATCAATCAGGAACAGGGTACGACGGTCTACATTTTCAATAAAGAATCTGAGATTGAGTAACTTGGAAGAATAGGTGCTGAGATCGTTGTCGATTGATTGTTCATCCCCGATATCGATAAAAATATGGCTGAACAGGCAAAACTCTGAATCCTCCCTGACCGGTGGAAGAAGGCCGCACTGGAGCATGTACTGGATCAAACCGGTAGTCTTCAGGCAAACCGATTTGCCGCCTGCATTCGGCCCCGAAATCACCAGGATTCGTTCTTCAGGATTT
Source organism: uncultured Draconibacterium sp. (assembly GCA_964387205.1). GTDB lineage: Bacteria > Bacteroidota > Bacteroidia > Bacteroidales > FEN-979 > CAIVAT01. The sequence continues at coordinate 7,812 of CAYLVY010000004.1, read as the reverse complement.
AACCGGATGTTGAGCGGGACGACCTTTTTGTTTTGTTTGAGATGTGAAAGATGGAGCAACGGATGGATGGCGTTATTCCAGAAAAAAGAGGGCGGTTTATCCCGGTCGGAAGATGTCGGAAGGTGCATGGGTTTAACCGCTCCGACACTGATGGCAAACAACGCTTTTGCCCTGATCGCATCGAAGGCGCCCATCACCTGGTATCCGTGCAGCAATACTTCAATATCGGGACGGATGCGATCGGCGAAAGCGGTGAGGATCCTTATGATCTCCCTCCGTTCCTCGTATTCCAGTTCCCGGATAATATTATTGGTTTCAAATGCTTCGGCCGGTTCTAAATAGACGGTATGGCCGGTGGCAGATTCATCGTGCACAAACCCCGTAATTTTCCTCTTATGGGTGCTGGTT
>CAYLVY010000004.1:0-7383 GCA_964387205.1 uncultured Draconibacterium sp. | reverse complement strand
GATCTCTGCATCGTCCGGTGTCCACCCCTGCTGACGGGCTGCTTTGAACTGCTGCAGCATTTGTCGTTCCACGGAAGCGATCAGTGCCGACTTTTTTCTTCTGATCCGCTGAAGTTCCGGAGAGGCATTTTCGCGAACTTCGGACTTCTCGTCGATAATCTCCGAGATCATGCCGGTTATGGCAATAAAGAAATCCGGAGCGTCATTTTCCGTAATGGTGTTCAGACAGGGATATTGTACAGGGTTTTGCCTGACAAACCGGATCTGCCCGGCAATAGTGAACAGGGACAATTTAAGTTCCGATAGTTGATCCGGTTCGATATACGTTCCCGGGATCCTGATCCTGACCAGTTCACCGGTCAGGTCATAGTAATCCTGAGAGGGAAACCCTCCCTCAAACCGGATGATATGCTTCATTTCATCCGCCTCCCCAAGTCGGGCTGAAATCTCTTCAGGATCTTCGGAAAAGGCGATTGCCGCAATTTTTTTTCTTCCCGGGCCGGAAAGGCATAGCTCTTCCAATTTGTGCCGGATAGAATCGAATCCCAGTTTTTGTTCGAAGTTGGAAGGAAAGATCATGGGTAGTCCGGGAGTTGAAATGAATTATTGCGCCCTGATCCGGGCAGCAATGAGGTATCAGAATTCATCGGGGTCAATGATATATCGGTTGTTTTGGTTGCCCGGGGAGGTGCCTCCGGCGTTGGTCTCACAATCGATATCCACGGTGAGGGGTTCAGCGGGCGGATCAAAATCACGCCTGGAATATCCCAGGGAGGGGTCGGCATAGATCTTTTGCATGTAAATACCCCAGATGGGGAGTGCCATATTGGCCCCCTGGCCAAGGGTTATGGTCCTGAAGTGGGCGGCCCGGTCTTCACAACCGACCCAGACTCCGGTCACAAGATCCGGAATAATACCCATAAACCACCCGTCGCTCTGGTTCTGTGTGGTCCCCGTCTTCCCTGCAATAGGGTTATCGAGGCCGTATTTATATCTTAACCTGACACTTGTTCCGTGGTCCACAACCCCTTTCATCAACTGGACCATCAGAAAGGCAGTCTCCTCGCTGATAGCTTCCCGGGACTTTTGCATAAACGTTTCCAGGACGTTCCCATGCTTATCCTCAATGCGCGTGATGAAAGATGGTTCGATATACACCCCTTTGTTGGCATAGACCGACATAGCCCCCACCATCTCGTACAAACTCAGGTCGCACGATCCGAGGGCAATCGAATAAACGGCCGGGATATCACTGGTAACACCCATCTTGCGGGCCAGCTCTACCACAGCCGTGGGGGCATATTTTTTTATCAGTTGTCCTGAAACCCAGTTGTTTGAATTGGCCAATGCCCATTTGAGGGTAACCTGTTCCCCTTTACGGTCGTCGCTGGCGTTATCAGGTGCCCAAACGGTACCGTCATCCAACTCGATCACCGGCTGAACATTGGGATAAAGGGCACAGGGCGACTCGCCTTCCTGCATGGCAAGGGTGTAAAGAAAGGGTTTGAAGGTACTGCCGACCTGCCGGCGGCTGAGTTTAACATGGTCGAACTGAAAGAAACGATAGTCAATCCCACCGACATAAGCCTTGACCTGACCAGTCAGGGGGTCTACCGACATCAATCCAGATTGAAGGAAAAACTTGTAGTACCTGATAGAATCCATCGGGGTCATTATGGTATCGATCACCCCCCGGTAAGAGAAAACTTTCATCCGGACAGGTGTTTTAAACTCCTCCATAATTTTGCTGTCGGGTTTGCCCTCTGTTTTGGCACGGTAATAGCGGTCCGACCGCCGCATGGCAGAAGTCAGCAGGTTATTGATCTCTTTGACAGGTTCCGGGCCTTCGAAGACGAACGGGGCATTGGGGACCCCTTTCCAGTGTCTGAAGAAGGCCGGCTGAAGCTCGTTCCCGAGATATTCTCTGACTGCCTGTTCCGCGTATTCCTGCATTTTATAGTTAATCGTTGTATATACTTTCAATCCGTCACGGTATAGATTGTAGGTATTTCCGTCTTCCCGGGTGTGCTGGTTGCACCAATCGGTGAGGACAGAGCGGAGGTATTCCCTGAAATAGGTGGCCGTTCCGGAGGTGTGGTCCTGAATGCGGTACCTCGACATATCGATGGGCAAAACCCGGAGAGAATCGAACTCTTCTGCCGTGATATAGCCATATTTTTTCATTTGTCCCATTACGGTATTCCGGCGCTCGAGCGAACGTTCGGGATTTCTTACCGGACTGAACCATGTGGGGGCTTTAAGGGTTCCGATCAGGGTGGCTGCTTCTTCCACTTTAAGTTGCGATGGCTCCTTGTTAAAAAAAGTTTTGGCAGCCGATTTGATACCATACGACTGGCTTCCGAAATCGACCGTGTTCAGGTACATGGCAAGGATCTCATCTTTGGAGTAATTCCGCTCCAGCTTTATAGCTGTCACCCACTCTTTGAATTTGATCAGGGCGGTTTCAGGCAGGGAACGGTTAGGCTTGCGCGGAAAGAGGTTCTTTGCCAGTTGTTGGGAAATGGTGGAGCCGCCTCCTTTTGATCGTCCGGTAATAACACCTGACATCACCCGCAATACCGCGATGATGTCCACCCCTGAATGCTTTTCAAACCGGGCATCTTCCGTGGCGATCAGGGCGTTGATCACGTTCGGTGAAAGTTCGTGGAACTGCGTATTGGACCGGTTTTCCACGTAGTATTTTCCGAGGAGTTTGCCGTCTGAGGAGATGATTTCGGTGGCAAGATTACTCTTGGGATTTTCCAGTTCCCCGAATGTTGGCATTTTTCCGAAAACCCCATAGGTAATGGCGATAAAGAAAAGAACGATCACGATGATCAGCGCGACAAAAGATATCCAGAAACCCTTCACAAAGTAAGAGGTACCGGATTTATTTTTGCTGCTGCGCTTCATGTGCATATCGTGATAGATGATTTTAATTGTGCTCAAGCCGGAACCCGATATCCTTGATTCCCTTGAGTACCGGTGTTCTCATGGCCTGTTCAAATTCGAAACGGTATTCCCCTTTTGAAGGGAAGCGTAAACTTTTCTTCAACAGGAAACGGTTGTAACGTACGCTGCCCATTCCTTTTCCGAGCCATCTGCCCTGATAATCGGCCAATAACAGTTCAAGGGTGTCGGCTGAGGTAGTGCCATCGGGATAATGAGTGGTCATAAACAGAAACAGATTACTGAATGGATAGTCAGGGGTATTGCGGAGGTTCAGGTAGACATTGAAAGGCACGGTGGTGGTTGGGATATCCACATTAAATATAACGTGGTTACGGCTGTTCCATTGTCCTTCGGGAATGGCAAAATTTTCTTCAAAAAACCGGTTCCGGTCGCAGGAGCCTGTCAGAACAAGGAAAAGGGAGATGCAGGTTAATACCGTTAAGATTTGCCTTTTATGCATGGAGGTACGATCTTCAGGTCACTGGTTGTCGAAGCGGGTAAGATCATCCTGGAGGGGATTCACCTCTTTATCCTCGTTTTTTCCGATAGTCAGGGTTAGGTCTTCCAGTTTTTCAGGTATGATACCCCTGCGGTTCTGGTCGATGATATCCACCACCGTATCCACAGAAAGGGCCAATTGGCTGCCAAGGTCACTCAGGTAGGAATACCACATTACCCGTTGCATGATATCTGATTTCTGGTGGATAGCTTCCCCTTTTTTTGTTTTAAGTCTGGTTTCGGTGGATGGAAATCCTTTCTGGGCATCCAAATAGGTTTCGTATTCATAGTTGAGGCAGCACTTGAGTTTGCCACACTGTCCGGCCAGTTTCTGGGGGTTGAGCGAGAGCTGCTGCACGCGGGCTGCATTGGTGGTAACCGATTTGAATTCTCCCATCCAGGTGGAGCAGCACAATTCCCGGCCGCAGGATCCGATACCGCCCAGGCGGCTTGCTTCCTGACGTGCGCCGATCTGGCGCATTTCGATACGCAGTTTGAACTCCTCGGCCATTAGTTTGATCAACTCCCTGAAATCTACGCGATCATCGGCCGTGTAGTAAAATATGGCTTTGGTATGGTCGCCCTGGATCTCCACATCGTTTATCTTCATCGACAAACCCAACTCCTCGGCCATTGCCCTTGAGCGAAACATCAACGTATTTTCGGATTCAACGGCAGTATTCCATTTTTCAATGTCGGTCTGCCGAGCTTTGCGGTAAACCTTGCGAAACTCTTCTGTGGCGGTTTTTCCTGATTTCCTGTGATAATTAAAACGTACAATTTCACCCGCCATGTTCACGATGCCGATATCGTGGCCCGGCGATGCCTCCACGGCAACAAAATCACCTACGGCCAACTCAAGTTCCGGTGGTACCCGGAAGAAATCCTTGCGGCCGTTTTTAAACCTGACCTCGACCAGTTCAAATTCCGGAATTCCGTTGACAGGGGGAATCCGGACCATCCAGTCGAAAGAATCATATTTATTGCAGCGATGCTGAAAAATTGTATCGTTTTTATGGAAGGCACTCGGCGAATGGCAGCAACCCCTTGTAAGGAATGGATTATACGGCAGTTTTACGGGTTTGAATTCAAGGAGATCTCCCTCTTCGGATATATTATCTGTAACCGGTACTTGTTCAGGTGGTAACGGCTGGTTTTCTGTTCTTTCCATGGTAATGCTTAATCCCTACAAAGGTACAAAATTAGGATTAAACACCCTGACAAATTTCAGGGAGAGGTCCATAAACAGTGTCCCGGGATGGGCATTGCGTTCGATATGGCTGATGGCTTCATTCAGGAGGGTGTTGAACCGGATCAGGTTTTCAAAGGGGATGAAGGGGGTGAATTTTGTGATAAATATCTCTTCCTCAGGAAAGAGGCACGGGGGTAAACTCCGGTTGTAATGGAGTGCGGAACAGAGGCCAATGGTGCTGAGTGCATAATGGAGGAAATGCTTCTGACGTTCCCTTCCGGTTTTGGAGATGGTGGCGGTAAATTCGATCAAACCTTTGACATTGGCTGCAAAGCAGAGACGCATCCAATCCCGGAACGAAAGGAAGATATGTTCCTCCTCTTCATCCCTGACCATGCTATGTGACTGCTCGCCCGGGATTTTCACCATCAGGGTCCGGGAGAGGATGGTATTGATGATCTGTCCGGGCTCTTCGGCAATCAGGATGAACAGTGTTTTTTCAGGTGGCTCCTCCAGTATTTTCAGTATTTTCGGGGCTGCCGTAGGATAGATCTTCTCTGCCATCCAGATGATCATCACCTTGTATTCCGATTCATAACTTTTGTAACTGAGTTTGGTGATGATCTCATCACAATCGTTGGCATTGATGATCCCCTGCTTGTTCTCCACTCCGATGGCATCATACCAGTCGAGCAGCGAACCCTTGAAATGGTGATCGTTCAGGAATTTTCTCCAGTCCTGAAGAAACAATTTGCTTTGTGGTTTTTCGGGTACCGCTTTGGTGGTGGTCACAGGAAAGATGAAGTGGAGATCAGGATGGGCAAGTTTCTGATATTTCACACAGGATGGACAGGTGCCGCATGAATCGATCCCTTCAGGGGAAGTCGTCCCGGAGGTACAATTGATGAGTTGTGCATAGGCAATGGCAAGCGCCAGTTTATGGTTTTCCGGCGGGCCATGGAACAACTGGGCATGGCTCACACGCTGATCCGTAACGGTACGGATCAGTTTCCTTTTTATACTCTCGTTTCCGGGGATCTCCTTGAACCTCATCTCGTTTTTTTTATTTTTACCACAAGTCCGGTTAAAAGTTGACCTGATTTCATTGTTGGATGACTATTGCCAGAAAATTTCCGGAAGGCTTCGTCTCCGGTCGTCAGGAACGGAGGGTTGGATAATCAGGGCCATAGAACGTACCGTATAACGCAGGCATCTTTTTTTCTTACCGGTGAAACATACATTGGAGTCGATTTCCATCACCCTGAACCGGAGAAAGGGAACCATAACAATTTTATGGTTAATCCGGAAAAAAGCAAAAGGTAATAGGGTGAATTGTAAAAAGTTATCAACAGAAAACATCAGATCACCCTGGCACACAGGAATTCCCTGTTCAGCCGGGCGATATTGGACCGTGAGATCTCTTTCGGACACTCTGCTTCGCAGGCATAAGTGTTGGAACAATTTCCGAAACCCAGTTCATCCATTTTTTTCACCATCCGCTTTACCCGTTCTTTGGCCTCTATTTTTCCCTGTGGCAGCAGGGCAAGTTGCGATACCTTGGCCGAAACAAAAAGCATGGCGGAGGCGTTTTTGCAGGCGGCAACGCAGGCGCCGCATCCGATGCATGCCGCTGCATCCATCGAGAGATCGGCGTCGATTTTGCTGACCAGGATACTGTTGGCTTCGGCAGCGCCGCCGGTATTGACCGAAACGTAACCGCCCTCCTGAATGATCTTGTCAAACGCGGAACGGTCCACCATCAGGTCTTTAATGACCGGGAAAGGCTTCGCCCGCCAGGGTTCCACAACGATGGTGTCTCCGTCGGTGAATTTGCGCATGTGCAGTTGGCAGGCGGTCACGGCATCATCAGGGCCATGGGGGCGGCCGTTGATATAAAGGCTGCACATCCCGCATATACCCTCCCGGCAGTCGTGATCGAAAACCACCGGGTCTTCATTTTTCTGAATCAGTTGCTCGTTGAGGATATCGAGCATCTCCAGGAAAGAGCAATTGGGGCTGATATTGTCGAGCGGGTAGGTGACAAACATACCCTTTGACTTGGCATCTTTCTGTCTCCAGATCTTGAGCGTAAGTTTCATATCAATGCGTTTTCTTCTGTTTTGGATCGCGGCATGAAAGGATAGGACGGATGGCGGGCATGTTTATTTGTAGACCCGTTGTTTAACTTCAATCTCTTCATAAACAAGGCTTTCCTTGTGAAGGATGAAGTTTCCGTCACCTTTATACTCCCATGCGGCAACATATTTATAATTTTCATCGTCACGGCGGCACTCGCCCTCCTCGGTCTGGTACTCTTCCCTGAAATGGCCCCCGCAACTCTCCTTCCGGCCAAGTGCATCGTGGGCCATCAACTCGCCAAGTTCCAGGAAATCGGCAACACGGTTGGCTTTTTCGAGTTCCACGTTCGGTTCATTCATGGTCCCGGGGATGCGGACATTTTTCCAGAATTCATCCTTCAACTTCCTGATCATGTCAATCGCCTTTTTCAATCCTGCCTCTGTCCTTCCCATCCCCACGTATTCCCACATGATCTTTCCCAATTCTTTGTGGAACTGGTCAACCGAACGGTTGCCCTTAACAGCCAATAATTTCTCCAATCGCTGACGCACATCATTTTCTGCCGCTTCAAATTCGGGCAGGTCGGTCGACATGCGGGGTACCTTGATCTCACCGGCCAGATAATTCTGCAGCGTATAAGGAAGAACGAAGTAACCATCGGC
>CAYLVY010000003.1:17005-79565 GCA_964387205.1 uncultured Draconibacterium sp. | reverse complement strand
TTCGATTCTGTCTTCATGTTATCGCTGTTCACCCCCTCTTTTCGGTGATTCGTCGAAAAGAAATTTACACCCGGTCTGTTCCGCACTATTTTTGATCAAAATTCATCCCCATGGAAACAATTTCAAATATCCTTGCTTCCTTTGATATTTTTCAGGTCCTTATTGCTGCGCTTCCCATGATCACTGATCCTCTCCTTCACTCTTTTCATCTGGTTTTCAATATTTTTTCTGAGTATGCAGAAAAAATGGTCACCTCTCATCCGGGCCTTACAATGGGAGTGGTAGTCTTCCTTTCCGGTTATGTCACGGTTCAGTTCATCAACCGTCTCCGCCGGTATTTCACCTTTGCCGCCCGGCCGGTCAGGCACAATGACCACTGATTTTTACTACCTTTGCATTCCGGAGGCCTTTTCTACGCCGGAATGTAACCTATGTCCTGGATATTTCTGATCATCGCGGGTGTTTTCGAAATCGGATGGCCGCTCGGCATGAAATTGTCGCAGAACCATCCGGGTTCCCGTTTCTGGTGGCTGCTCTTTTCAGTGGCCAGTATGGCCCTGAGCGGGTATTTTCTGTGGCTGGCACAAAAAAGCATCCCGATGGGAACAGCCTATGCCATCTGGACCGGTATAGGAGCGGTCGGAGCATTCGGAGTTGGCATCCTTTGGTTTCATGATCCCGCAGGGTTCTTCCGGATACTTTCCGCTACCCTCATCGTCGCAGGGATTGTTGGTCTAAAACTTTCATCCGGATAATCACTAATCATTAATCATATGAATTTCAATTACTTTGCAACGCTGGTCGACAGCGATACCTTCACTTTCATCGTACTGCCATTGCTGATATTTACCTTCAGGATCGTCGACCAGTCGATCGGAACACTGCGACTGATCTTCGCGGCCAAGGGAATGAAACGCCTGGCGCCACTTTTTGCCTTTTTCGAATCTTTTATCTGGCTGATAGCGATAGGTCAGATCATGCAGCATCTTGACAATATTTTCTGTTATATCGCCTACGCCGGCGGATATGCCGCCGGAAACTATTTCGGCATCCTGCTCGAAGAGAAACTGTCGATAGGAACCGTGGTGATCAGGGTTATTCCACAAAAGGACACCACCGAACTGATTGCACACCTGAGGGCCGAAAATTTTGGGGTTACAGTGGTGCCGGTGGACGGAATGCTGGGGCCTACCAAAATGTTGTTTACCACCATCCGGAGGAAAGAGGTTCAGCATGTGATTGACATCATTAAAGAACATAACCCTGCTGCATTCTATACTATTGATGAAGTGAAAGTTGTCAGCGGCGGTTATTTCGACCGTAGCCATAAATCAATCTTCTCCATGCTCAATCCCTTTCAGAAAACCGTGAAATCATGAGGTACTTATGGGAAATCGTTGTATATTAGACAAAAATTAAGCGACATGGAAAACTACGAAAAAATACTGGTACTGAGCAACGAATTTGAGGCAGGATTGCTCGCAGAGATCCTGACCGACCGCGGCATTCCGCATGGGATCGTCACCTCGGATGATACCGCCCTTGGTGGTATTATGGAAATGGAGTTCGGCTGGGGCTATCTCGAAGCGCCCGCCTTTTACCGTAAGACGATTACCGATATCTATGCTGAGATTAAAAAGCAGCACTGATCCTGACAATCGGACCTGTTTTGCCGTGAGACAAACAATGGCCGATGGACTGTCTGGAATGCACCGGGGTTCTGATGAGTAATGTCAGGTTCACGACTTTAATGTATCCAAAAAAATCAGAAAGTGATCACCCTGGTATTCACGTGATCTGCATGAACATGGTGATTCTGTGCTATTCTAAACTACAGAAAAACAGCGGGTTGTCAAATGAGATAAATTGAAAATCAATAAGATGGTTTATGTTGTCCCGGTAAATCCTTTCACAAGAGTTTTTTCGTACCTTTGCCCCTCAATTTCAACCACTATGAAATATCTGATGCTCAGGCTGGCACTACTTCTCATGACTGGACTGGTTGTGTTTTCTTCCTGTGTTCCGCAAAAAAAGATCAAATACCTTCAGAAACAGGTGGCAGGGGATACCACCCTTGCCCCATCGCTTCAGAATGACAAGAATTATATCATCCAGGTCAGGGATAATTTATATATCCGGGTCTACTCTCTGGACCCCAATGCATCTTTGTATTTCAACAAGCAAAGTGTTTCAGGCGGGTCATACAACGACTATGCCAATGATGCCTCCATTTATCTCAACAGTTATTCGGTGGATGATAATGGCCATATCGAGTTTCCGATCATCGGGAAAGTGTTGGTTGCAGGAAAGACCATTGGTGAGGTCAATGAATTGATCCAAAAACTGGTAAGTGAATATATGAAAGAGGTTGCGGTGGTGGTGAAACTGGTCAATTTCAAGGTAACCGTGATGGGGGAGGTTGGACGGCCCGGGGAACTGACCTTTTATCAGAATCAGGTCAACATTTTCCAGGCGATTGCCCAGGCCGGTGATATGAGTGAATTTGCCAACCGTGGTAAAGTGGCGCTGGTGAGGAAGACCAAAGAGGGTTCCGTTGTAATCAACCTTGACCTTAACCGGCATGAAATCCTCTATTCCCCCTATTACTATCTGCAGCCCAATGATATCCTCTATGTTCCCCCATTGGGGTACAAACGCTGGGGGCTGGGATCCACCTTCCCATGGGCTATCGTATTGTCCTCCGTTTCCACCACACTACTGCTCATTAATTATTTCAAATAGATTCTCCCGTGAACGACCATCTTCAGGATTTCAATCAGCAGGATCAGTCCATTGATTATAAAGTGCTGCTTTTTAAAATATACCGTTACTGGTATTTCTTTGCCATCACCATTTTCATAGCGCTGGTTCTCGCCTTTGTGTTCAACAAATATACCAAACCGGTCTACGAGGTTAAAGCCACGCTCCTGGTCAAGGATAAGTCTGAAAATAAACTCGACCCGTCCGCCCTTCTGGGGATCGGCCTGATGAACAATCAGCAGAACCTGCAAAACGAGATCGGGATCCTTACCTCTCAGGCACTGACCTATCGTACGGTCACAAAACTGGGATTTGAAGTCAGTTATTTCCGGGAGTCGAATTTTGTCACCTCGGAACTATATAAAGACTGCCCTTTTGTCGTTTCGTTCGACAGTTCATTCCCTCAGCCGGTAGGCTTGCGGTTTTACCTGACCATCCTCTCACGTGACCACTACTCACTGACTGCCGACGGAGAGGAGGTGGGTTTCTACATTTTCAATGAGAAGAAGGCCCCTGAGGGTAAAAAAGCCAAGATTCAGATCAATGAAACCTTTAAATTCGGGCAGGTTGTTCAATCGGGCGGATACCGTTTTACCCTGTTGCTGAACGAAAATTTTAACCCTGAGGAGGACCTGAACCAGACATTCTATTTCATTTTGAACGATTATGATGCGCTAGCATCCCAGTATAAGGCTTTCACCGTAGAACCCATCAACCGTGAAGCCTCTATCGTGGAGATCAAACTTAAAGGTGGTAATGTCCATAAACTGGCCGACTTTCTGAATACCCTCTGCCGCGAATATATGGCCAAAGGCCTGGAAAAAAAGAACCTGGTGGCTACCCGTACGATCAGCTTTATCGATGGAGAGTTGCAGGGCATTTCCGATTCACTCGATGCTTCCGAGAGGGCCCTGATGCAGTTCAGGACTAATAAAGAGATCATGAACCTTGATGACGAAGCACGTTCGGTATTCGAAAAGATGATGGAGCTGCAGGATGAAAAGGCTACCCTGATGGTTAGGTCGAAGTACCTCCAGAACATGAAGGAGTACATTGAGCAAAACCAGAAACTGGACGAACTGATCGTGCCGGCTACCATGGGAATCGATAATGTTATCCTGAATGACCTTACCCGGAAACTGACGGAGTTGTACATGAAACGCACCGATATGGCGCAATACTCCAAGGAGAAAAATCCCGGGCTGATCTCCCTTGACCTGCAGATCGCCACTACCAAGAACGCACTGTATGAAAATGTCAAAAGCGCTATCAATACCAATAATATAGCCCTGAAAGAGGTTAACAACCGGGTGCAGATGGTGAACCTTCGCATCAATAACTTGCCGGAAACCCAAAGGGTACTGTTTGGGATCGAACGAAAATTCAAACTTACCGACGCCATTTATACCTATCTTCTTCAGAAGCGTTCGGAAGCACAGATCACCCTGGCCGCCAATCTGTCCGACAATGAAGTGGTGGATGAAGCCACAATCAAAGGTCAAACCCCGGTATTCCCCAAAAAGAGCCTGAACTATATCATCGCGCTGATCCTCGGATTGATCATCCCGGTGGTTTACATCTTCGGCAAAGACTATTTTAACGACAAGATCATTGCCCGTGAAGACATTGAAAAAATCACACCGCTTCCCATTGTCGGACATGTGATCCATAACGATAAAGAAGGAAAGGTGGTGGTGATGGATTATCCGAAGTCAACCCTCGCCGAATCCTTCCGTTCGGTGCGTACCAACCTGAATTACCTCCTGCAGGGAAAAGAACAGCAAACTATCCTGATCACTGCTGATATGGTGGGCGCAGGAAAGACTTTTATCTCGACCAACCTGGCCTCCATTTTCGCCATGTACGGCAAAAAGACCCTGCTGATGGGATTTGACCTCCGAAAACCGAAGTTGCATAAGGATTTTGACCTGAGCAATGCCGAAGGGATCAGTTCGTATCTCATCGGAAAAAGCAAGTTGGAGGATATCATCTTCCCTTCCGGTGTGGATCAGTTCGATATCCTTGTATCGGGACCCATCCCGCCAAACCCCGCCGAACTGATCGCCTCGGAAAGGTGTGTTGAAATGTTTACGGAACTCAAGAAGCGATATGATTACATCATCATCGATACACCCCCGGTTGGGTTGGTTACCGATGCATTTTTGCTGATGAAGCTCGCGGATGCATCGCTCTTCCTCGCCCGGTAGGGATATACCAATAAGCAGATATTCGATTCGATTATCTACGATATGGAGACACGGGGACTCCCCCACCTGGCTATCCTCATCAACGACGTGCGGCTCGACAGAAGTTCCTACGGCTACGGCTACGGTTATGGCTACGGTTATGGCTATGGCTACGGTTACGGCTACGGATCGGGTTACGGCTACGGTTATGGCTATGGCTATTATTCCGACGATAAGGAATCAGCCAGAAAGAACAGGACCTTCCTACAGCGCCTCTTTGGCAAAGCGTAAACACTGAGCCGGGAACCGATCGGTTCAGGGCTTTGTCTCCTCCTCTTCTGTTTTTTCGCCGGGTGTCCTCCTGTGTTGTTTCAATGCCGAATCCAGGATCCATTCGATCTGACCATTGACCGACCTGAATTCATCCGCTGCCCACTTCTCCAGGGCTTCATAAACCTCAGGGTTGACCCTCAGCATAAATACTTTCTTCCCCGCCATATCCTTTATTGATGCAGGGTTCCGGTATTCACCACCGGAGTGGTGTCCTTGTCGGAGCACAACACCACCATCAGGTTGCTTACCATCGTCGCTTTTTTGTCTTCGTCCAACGCCACCACTTTCTTTTTACTGAGCTGATCCAGTGCAAGTTCTACCATACTAACCGCTCCTTCCACGATCTTGGTACGGGCCGCTACTACCGCAGTCGCTTGCTGACGGCGCAACATCGCCCCTGCGATCTCGGAAGCATATGCCAGATAACTGATCCGCGCTTCGAGCACCTTGATCCCGGCCATCGCCAGCCGCTCTGACAATTCAGTCTCCAGGGCGTGGTTGACCTCCTCTCCGCCTGAGCGAAGGGTGATCTCCTGCTGCTCATCGTCGAAGTTGTCGTAAGCATAATGCCCTGCAAGTTTTCGCGTGGCCGATTCACTTTGAATATCCACAAAATGGCTGTAATCATCTACCTCAAAGGCGGCTTTGAAGGTCTCCTCCACACGCCATACCAGCACGATGCCGATCATGATCGGGTTCCCCAGTCTGTCATTTACTTTGATAGGTTCACGGTTCAGGTTGCGGGCCCTCAGGGAGATTTTCTTCCGGTGATAGAAAGGATTCACCCAGAAAAATCCGTTTTGGCGGATTGTACCTTTGTAAGCGCCAAACAGCACCAGTACCGAGGATTCGTTCGGGTTGACCACCAGCAATCCTCCGGTAATAAACACGCCCGCAAGGATCAGGAGCAACGAGACCACAATTCCCGAAACCAGATGGTTGAACCAGACCATCCCGCATACCCCAAGGGCGATCATCAACAGGCTAACCAGGATGGCAATATAGCCCGACATGGTTGATTTTTCTTTAATACGTTCCATAATTTTACTTTTTAAAAAGATATTAAAATAATATTAAAATAATTCTGCAATGATACAACAATTTTTTCCTTCTGTCAAGAAGTACCTGAAAAAATATTGTGAATATCTTTTAACTTCTTTGACGGAATAGGGGTTTGGTACGCAACAGATGAATGTTCCATTGCGTTTTACTTCCCGGTTCAGGCTACAAAACGGGCGTAAAGAAAGAAAAGGATAATGATCAGGATATACAATCCCAGGTTGAGATAGTCGTGAACCTGACCCGAAAAAGCTGCCATGTTGAAGTCTGCCCCGCTTTCGGCGACTTTTTTGCTGACTACCACAAGGTAGGCCAGTCGCCAAATATAGATCGCTTCGATAAGGGTTATCCCGCCGGCGATGAACCAGATTTTTCTTCGCAACCGGCCCGGGAAGGCTGCAATCAGAATGACGAAAATTCCCAGCAATTTTAGTCCAAGGCAATGGCCTCCTATCCATATTCCGTCGCTGCCGGGTATATTGACCACAAAAACTCCCTGGCCGATCACGTCGGTATAGGCATAGGAATAATGGACTTCGGCTTCATAGCCTGACAGGTTCAGGGCCTCACGGGTAGTATGGGCGGAGGCTGCTGAAAGGGCGTAGACAGGTCCTGAAGTTTTAAAGTACCGATCCCAGGCAGGGTTGGATTTGATCAGGGTGATGAGGACAAAATAGATCAACAGGGCTGTCACCAATCTTACCAGAAACCTGATGACGGTCCTGTTTCTTTTGAAAAATGATGATTCAGGCGTCAGGCGCCGGATCAGGGAATCAGGCACCATCCGTGGCCTTCTCTTTCTTCAGGAGCAGGTAACTGCCAAATCCGGCTGAAATGATCAGAACGGCGATCAGGGCGCTGGTATTACGATCGATAGGGGCGCCGGTGGCTCCGTTCCTGACATTGACGTCTCCCCCTTTACCGGATCCGTCGCCCACACTGCCTCCCGGCGGGGGTGGGGGCGGATCTTCAGCCATTACCTGTATAGTTAGGAAAGCGAAAAGGATTGGGAAGAGCATCTTCGATAATGTGCGGATCAGGTATTTCATGAGGTTGCTATTTGACGATAACTTTACTGATGTGTTGCCAGTCTGCTCCGGTTACCTTTACGATCAGGCATCCCCTGGCATGTGGGATGTTCAGGATATTGTCGGAACCCGGATAAACCGGACACTCTCCCACTAAAGCCCCCTGAACGGAGTAAACCCTTGCCATTGTCACCTTTTGTGGCGCAGCGTTTCCCAGTCGGACATGGACAGTCCCTTCTCCTCCGAAAGTGTAAACAAAAGCAGCCGTATTTTCTGATGAAGGCACGCCCAGCGCTTTTCGGAACCTCAAACGGAACCGGTCGGCAGGATCGTTTACATTTCCCTGAAACGCATAGACAGGATTCTCAGTCAGGTATTGTGACTGACCGGTTTGCAGATCATCCAGGATGATGGTTTTTCCGGTAAAGCGGGACGCATCTGCCTTTAAAATATGCTCCCCGTTGGTACCGGCTTTAAAATTCAGCGGAACGATACGCTCTTCTTCCCCGGAAAGCAGATAGAGATGGTTGATGCTTTGTTGCCTTCCCTGTTCCGGCAGATAGAGTTGCGGGGCCGATTCACCTCCGCGGAGCTTGGTAGCGTCCCATCCGTTTTCAAATCCCTCGGATCCGTTTTCACCGAAACTGACCCAAACGGCATCGGCCTGTATTCCCTGGCTGACCCTGAGCACCAGGTAATCTGCATAACCATTCACTGATTCCGTGTTTTTATAGAAATCCTGATTGCTGTGCTGCCTGGCCTGGGCCGGAATGGTAAGTACCGGTGAACTGCCGGTGGATTTGATAAAAAAGCCCTGCCCCTGGGGGATGATCCCGTTGCTCATGGTACCTCCCCCTGCCGTAGTGCGGTACAGATAGTTGTTTGATGGATTGTCCCAGATCCATACTGTCCCTTCCACGTTGCTCCTTGTCCAGCCTGCATCACCCCAGTCGAGTGCACAGGGGTATGGATTTCCGGTCAGGTTCCAGCTGCTGCCGCCGTATGAGATGGCAGGAGAGAGATCATCGGAGCGAAGTGCGCCCGACATCTCCACGGTGGCCCCTGCACCGCTGTATGCATTGTCCAGCCAAACCATCCAACCCTGTCCCAATGGCATGCTGGTGGAGAGGTTGGTGTTGTAATGCCAGGTGTTGTCACTCTCCTGATGATAGGTGAGCCAGCATTGCGGATCGTCGTTCCAGTAAAAGTCAAGCGCCGTAACCCCGGAAGTATTGGGAGATACGATATGCCATGCATTTTTGGCAATATATAGTTGCGAAACAAGATCTCCCGACACTGTCAGGTTCCCGTCTTCATCAAGAAGTGAGGCGGTTCCGTCCGGGTTCGACTCCAGGGTGAGGCCCGCGGTACCGGTCGTTTTCACATAGGCATCGGTACCGATTGTCATATAAGCCCCCGGCCGGATAATGATTCCCTGAGCCATGACGAGGATGGCCGGGAAATATAATACAAGTAAGAGCGCTGAACGTTTCATAGGTTATTTTATAAATTCGGTACGGCTGCCTTCAGTATTTCTCTTGTAATGGATGTCGAACTGAAGAAACCCTGCTCTCTTGCTGTTATATGTATCAGCAGCATCGCTCGAGTTCCGGAAGAGCCGGCACACCATCATGCTGCTGATGCCATCCTGAGTGGAGGAAGGTGTGATGGGGGAAAAGGAAGCGATCAGGTGTTTTTTCTGGCTGCCGGCAGGAGTTGAGGCGTTGGTATAAATGGTGGTGGTGGCCGGAAATGTTTCCGGTGTAGTGGGATTATACTCTGCCCAGGTATATTCCAGCCCCCACCGGACAACGGCGGCTGTACCGGGATCGGTTTCCGGCGACCAGTGGATGTGGGGCCGGATCTCCCCGCCATCCCATGCATGCGGGAACTGGGCCGTGAAGAAGACCTGGTTTTCACTGTTGGAACCTGCATCAGCAAAGTAATTCAGATAGGTCCCGTTAACAAAAACTGCAAAGTCAGGGGAATTTGTACTGCTTCTGGTCGAGAATCCCGGGATCATGATGTCATCCCAAACAGTGGCATCGCCGTAAAAAACGAGGGTGCCATCGGCTTCAAATGTTGAATAATTGGTGCCGTCCCCGAATTTGTAGTTGGTCAGGTTGAGCCCTGAAGCCGCAATTTGTTTCCATTCGGTGTGGTCCCAGTAGTAAAACGAGGCCAGATCGGTATCATAGACCACCACGCCGTCGGCCGGGGTGGTACTTCCCAGGGTGGTACGCTGGGCGGTCGTCATCCGTGGGATAATCATCCCTTTTGTCGTTGATTTCACATCCAGTACGGAACCGGATGCCGGTGTGGTGTAAGCGGGATCATCGGTGACAATCACCTCCTGGGCAGACAACGTTGCCGTGCCCAGTCCCAGGCACAACAGAAAGAGCATAAAGTTTTTCATATCATCAGGTTAAGAAAATTGAATGTGAATGCATTCACAAATATAGGTCATTTGGTATTTGTTTGCAACACTTTGGTAACAAATTAGTTGAATGAAACAAGATTTCCTTATAACTGACTGATAGTAAATTTATTAAAAAAGAATAATTCTTACTGAAGAATAAAAATAATAATTTAAAATACCAAATAAGTGTAAAATAAACATGTTTTTGTTTAACAGTAGGAGGTAACATGCCTGGAAATACCTTTAGTTAAGAAATGGCATTTAGTGGTAAAGAGATGCGGCCCTGTTTTAAAATCACTATATTTGTCTGAACGATATTTAAATATTTCATCCCGTATGATTGGAAAAATGCTGAAAAAGGCTTTTATTGTGTTGATTTTAATGGCATTCCTGTTTTCTTGTGCCAGCGACAACCTGCAGGATATCGCCATCCCGTCGGACTGTGACCCCACCGGCGTCACTTATCTTCTGACAGTCGCTCCATTGATGAAGACTTCCTGCAATGATTGTCATTCCGGAGCCGGTGCGAATGGGGGATGGATCACCGATACCTATGCCGGCTTACAGGTTTTGGTCCGGAACGGAAAACTCTGGGGTTCGGTAAACCATGAACCCGGCTATCGTCCCATGCCGGAAGGATTGTCGAAATTACCCGGATGCGATCTTAGCCGTATCAAAAAGTGGATTGACGCCGGAGCCCCAAACAACTAACTGATCCTGAAGGCCATGAAAAAGTTTCTATTTATCCTGACGTTCCTGCTGGCCGGCTGGAATGGATATGCATGGGTATTTCCCGAGCACCGGGATATCACCCGGACTGCTGTCGAAAGGCTTGACCCGCAACACAGAGCGCTGCTGGATGCACTATGGACTGCAGCGCGAAAGGGCCATGAGGCCAGATTGTTTCCCGGAGTGATGGAAGACCAACAGGGATTACATCCGGAACAACTTGATTTTGTCACCTGGCCGGCTATTGGCGGTGACCATTCGGCATCACCCGACGACATGCTCCGGATCATTCTCCATTCGGAATGGATCATGAAAGTGGCCTCGATCGGCGCCCAGCTTGGCGAGGGCATCGCCACTGCCCGCAATGAGAGTGAGCGGATCAATCGTCTGAGGGATTCCGATATCCGGCTGCTGCGTGCCGATCCCGATTATATTGCCCGGGCCGGCAATAATTTCGGCCATTTTCTGATGGCATTACCCAATGTAGATATTGGTGCCGCTGCCTACTTTGATTCCTGTTGCAAACCCGGCGCCCCCCTGAACATCGTAGGTATTTATACCTGGTTCCATAACAGCGCGTTGATCAAAGCAAAGCGCCTGGCTTCTCCCGGTCTGACCCCGGAGCAACGAAGCAGTATCGCCCTGAGCATGCTGGCCGATGAGGCTTTTGCCCTTCATTTCCTGGAGGATAATTTTGCCGCCGGTCATGTGGCCGGAATATGGGGTGACGCTTCCCAGCGCAAGGGGACTCACGATTATTACAATGAAGCCGGCCTGCAGGTGACGACCTGGAATGGCCGGAAGATCATCCTCACCGGCGATGCCTATATCCGGCCTCAGGATATTGATGAAGCCGCTGATGCGGTGCTGATCAGCCTAACCCAGGTGCTGGACGCCGCTGCCGGAAATGACCTGAAGGAAGATGTCGTGGAGGATGTAGACGTTATGATGCCGGATACCCTTAATGTCAGTCTTGCCAAGGTTCATATCTATCGCCTCGTCAGTCCGGCCATCGATTACCGATGCAACCAGGTGCTTGCAGGCACTCCTGCTCCGGGGCTGGCTACCGGACTGGGTGCCCTTCCGCGCATCAATGCCGAACTGGGTCCCTTTATCGGCATCGCCCCGGCTTTGCATGTTCATTTTCATGACGGCGGTTTCGGGACAAGGCAAAGATCAACCGGAGTGATCCCGGGTCTGGAAATGGCGCTGCGTGTCGGGCTTGGAATGGACGGAGTGGTCAACGAATCAGGTGATGGACTGGCCTTTCTGGACCTGGGCTGGAGGCTTGAAAGTTCCAGTTCGATCTCCATCGAAGATGATCCGGAGCTGAAGCAGTTTGGGTCCTATATGACTGCCATTCCCGGCCGTGATGCCTGGTATATGAGGTTAAGACTGCCTTTCTTCCTTCTTCCCGGCGATCTGCTCGTGGCCGCCCCTGTCCTGCTGTTGTCATCTCCTGCCACCCTCAATAAAATGATCGTTACCGCCGGGAACGGGGGGTTACTTCCATGGCAGTCGGGCATTACCACACCCATCGGGAGGTTTCAGTTTATCCTTGGCCGCGAGGTCGGAGTTTGCATGTATGGCACCGGCGAGGGCCCTGATCATATGATCCTGGGAAAGAAAGGGGTGCAGGATGAACAAACCCTGATCACCATGTATTCGACGCAATTGGAGTTTCCAGTTGTCGAATACCGTTTTTTACGCATTTATGGTGCCAGGCAGGGGGCCAACATGAAACTGCAGTTGCACGCAGGGTTGGATATCCCGGGTAAACGAAAAGTTATTCTGGACGAAGGGGATCCTTTCCCGCCGGTGAAAAGCATCTGGTACGGGGGATTTCGCCTGGTGTTCGACTGGAGGCATTATCTTTTACTTGGGAAAAAGTGATCCGCGTGTGAGGTCCAGTATCCCGTTTATGAAAGTGAGAGGGTGAGGAGGATTTCCGGGAACAAAAAGATCTACAGGATATTGCGATAAAAATTGCCGGTTTATGGCGGGGCTTTCCTGGAAAAGGCCTCCTCCGATGGCATCACTACCGGCAAGAATGATGATCCGGGGCATGGGAATGGAATGGTAGCAGATTTCAAGCGCTTCTGACATGTTGGCGGAGACAGGCCCGGTGATCACCACACCATCGGCATGGCGGGGGGAGGCTACAAATTCGATTCCATATCTTCCCATGTCGAAATTGACATTGCCGGCTGCATTGAGCTCCATCTCGGCCGAATTGTCGCCGCCGGCTGAAACCTGTCTTAATTTGAGTGCGTGACGAAAGAGTGTTCCGACCTCTTTTCTTACCTTCGCATCGTCGATCCGTATCGGTTTGTCTTCTCCCTGTCTGATGATCAGATCGTTGCGGTTATTGGTGGCCATCCGGAAATCGCGCGTGAATTTTATTTTTTCGCCACTGAGAAAGGTACATTCCCTGCAAAAAACACACCGGCCCAGGTCGAGGGTGCATGGATTTGTGCGGATAGCGTCCACCGGGCAGCATTCTGCTGCAGCTTTTGCCTCCTCCCCTGAAATGTCGGCTGCGATTACGGGACGACCGCGGAAAATATCGGGAAGGACAGCATTGCGCAAATCAGGGACGAATTGTTTCCCGTGCCGTCGCCATATGGAAAATTCTTTCATCATAAGTCGTTTCCGCAATAACTGAGGTTGAAACTTTTATTGCACAACGGGAAATCAGAGATTTCCTGATGGCGTACGGCCAGTGCCAGGGCCAGCCAGTTGTGGAACGACGGATCCTTTATCTTGTATAGTTTCAGCCGTCCCGCTTCATCCGTAACAGCAGCGTGACAGATCTCTCCCCGCCATCCTTCCGTCATGGAAATGGCCAGCGTAGAAGGTTGCAAAGAGATACCGGAACAGGGTTCCGGGATGGTTTCGTTTGGATTTCGTGAGCCCAGCATGGTTTTGATCAGCCGGGAAGAGTTACCGGCTTCCAATTGTCGCAGGAGAGCCCGCGCGTGGACATCCCCTCCGGGCAAAATCACCGGTTCCGAAGAAAACTGACGGTAAGCACCGTAAGGATGCGACCAGCGGATATCCCGGTACATGCCCGCACTGCGTGCAGCCATACCCACAGCGCCGGCCAGGGAG
Source organism: uncultured Draconibacterium sp. (assembly GCA_964387205.1). Classification (GTDB taxonomy): domain Bacteria; phylum Bacteroidota; class Bacteroidia; order Bacteroidales; family FEN-979; genus CAIVAT01. Next base: position 65,940 of record CAYLVY010000003.1, on the reverse strand, counting down.
GCCTGCATCGTGGTAATTTTTCCGGTTCCTTCAAACCGTCCCAGCACACTCGGAAGGGAAAATATCCGTTCGGTCATCTGTTCATACCGAGAGATGACATCCTCCAGGTTTTCCAGTATGGCACTGGCAAGGGAACCGGTCAGCGGATAATGGCTTCCTCCCGGTCGTACCATTCCTTTACCGAACCGGTTCCCGCACCATAACTGAGTGGTGTTAATGACGATGGTGCGGAGCGCTTCACACACCACTTGTCCCAACTGGTAGGCGACATCATTGCATAGGGCGGCGGTGTCTCCGATATGAATGGCGATCCGTTCCAGTTCGAGTGCAACAGCCCTTTGCAACTGCAGTTCATCCGGTACCCTGATCTTCCCAAGGGCTTCGGCGATACCGGCATAGGCAAGGGCATGACCAATGGCGGTATCACCGGCAATACTTTCCGAAAGAACTGCTTGTTGGATCACTTTCGGAAACCTGCTGAAGAGGGATTCCACCCCGCGGTGCTGGTACCCAAGGTGTATCTCGAGGTGGTGGACCAGTTCTCCGGAACAGGTAAACCTGAAGTGGCCCGGTTCAATGATCCCGGCATGAACAGGACCCACACCGACTTCGTGCAGCTCTTCACCCGTGCATTTCCAGAAAGGATAATTGTTCATGTCAGGGATGATACCGGCACGGTCGAAAGGCCACCGGATTGGTTTGAGCCATGGATGGCCGGTAAAACCAATCCCGAATTTTTCATGGATCTCCCTTTCGAATCCGTGAAACTGGCAATGACGGGCTGTGAGGGAGGGCAGTACGGGGATCGGGTCATCGGGCTGAAGGTGGGAGAAGAGCACCACGGCATGATTTTCATCTGCCGCCATACAGCAAATAAAGCGGAAATGGCCCGGTTCATGTAAAACGAAGTATGTCAGGCAATGGGTACCCTCTTCCCGCATGAGCAGATCGGCGAAGTCGCAGAAATCGTCATAGGGGAGGACGGGAATATCTGCCAGCGGTACAGTACCGGGATTGGTCAGAATTTCTGTGTAGTGTGCCGCTTCTGTCATGGTACCAGGGTTTGGATGACTGATTCGATGAGGCGGTGAAGCGCAGGAGGCTGAAAGAAGCAGATGGCGGCCACCATTCCGAAAAGAAGGTATTGGGTAACCGTTTGCCACGGGTTGACACTCTGTGGTTCGTGGAGTGGTTTTTCACGCGGAGCGGAAAAGAGGATATGCAATGCACGGGTGATGAGGGCATAGATCACAAAGGTCAGCAGCAGCAATATAAAGGCCAGGAGCCACCATTTCCCTGCGCCGGCCAGGGCTTTGAAGAGAAGCAGTTCGGAGATGAACATTCCGGAAGGGGGAATTGCCGTGATGCAGACAAAACCGAACAGCATTGCGATGGCGCCGGCCGGATAGAGTGCCATGTAATGTCCCGATTTTTCAAGTTGGTAGGACCCCATCACTTTGTAGGATTGTCCGATCTGGTAAAAGAGGCCCGCTTTGGTAAATGAGTGCAGGATAATGTGGAGGATGGCGGCATAATATCCGATTCCTCCCACCCCGAGGGCGATGGCCACTATACCCATATTTTCCAGGCTGGAGTAAGCAAGCATCCGTTTATTGTGTCTGGCTTTAAGCATGTAGCCTGTGGCAACCAGCAGGGAGAGGGAGCCGGAGATCAGCAATACGTTGTTCATGAAAGGGAGGGCGGAGGTGGCCGAGAACAGGGAATAGATACGGAAAATGGCCAGGAAGCCGACATTCATCAGGGTAGTGGAAATAAAAGCACTGATGGGCGGAGGCGATACGGTATGGGCATCTACTGTAACGGTATGCATGGGAAAAAGTCCCATTTTGGTACTATAACCGGTGAGCACGAATATAAAGGCGATTTTAAGGTAGAGCGGGTTGGCCAGCCGGGCTATTTCGCTGATGCTGGTAAACGAGAGGTGCAATAGCCTGGAATCCTGCACGGTAAATCCCAGGAAGAGAATACCCAGATAGGCCAGGGCGATGCCAACCGAGCAGACAAAGATATATTTCCAGGTTGCTTCGAGGGCATAGGATGTACGGTCGTGATAGATCAGGGCGGCGACGGCCAGGGTGGTTGCTTCCACAAATATCCACACGGTAGTCATCCCATTGGCAAGATAGGCCCCCGACATGGCTGTTACGAGGGCGATCAGCGCAGCGTGATACACCGAATAGTTGGCAGGAGTATCATCCCTGACATAAAGAAAGCCATGATAGACGGTGGTGACCGTCAGTATGGAAAGAATGGACAACAGCAACATTCCCAGCGGGTCGAAAGTGAAATAGGAGAGGAATGTCTCCTCCAGGTGATACCATCCGAAAAGTGTAAAGGCGATATGGCAAAGGGTGAAAAGAATGGTAATCGCACGGACCCATGGTTTGGATCGGATCAATCCCGCCAGGGCGGCGGATGTCACCGATACAATGAAAAATCCGATCAGAATCAAATCGTTGCTCATGGTCTTCAGGTCTTCAGTCATCCTTCAGCAGGGTCAGGTCGCTGGCATGTTGTTTCAGTCTCATTACGAATATTCCCAGGATCAGCACACTGACAAAGATATCGAGCAAAATTCCTACGTTGATCAGCATGGGCATTTCGCTTCCGATGGCCATCGACAGGAGGAGTACCGCATTTTCGATCACGAGGAATCCGACGAGGTGGGAGAATATCTTACGGTGTGAAATGATCATGAACATACCTGTAAAGACGGCAAACAGGGCTACGATGAAATAGATCATGTTTGATGGGGAACTTTTCATCGAATAACTGATGACGATGCTCAGCAGCAGCCCAAGGGATATAAAGAGCAGCGAATAAAATCCCGGCAGCGCTTTTTCATGGACACGGGTTTCTCCGGTTTTCCGGATGATCCGGAACAGCAGCCACGGTACGATTAAAACCTTGAAAACCAGTGTCTCAGATGCAACAAACAATAAAGTTCCGGGGGTAATGGTATCCAGTTCGAGAAATGAAAGTGCAAAAAGGAGGACTCCCTGAAACCCGATCAATCCGGCATAGATAGGGAAGCGCTCGGTCATGCTGAGGTAGATCAGTGTTACGGCGAATGTGATGATCAGCAGCACTTCCATATTATCCGATCATGTTAAAGGTCATCAATACAACCAGAACGAAAGCAACCAGGGCAACAGAGGCAAGTGTGACGATAAACTGCGGGTTGCGGGACATCTTTTTCCGGGCGCGGAACGATTCGGCAAAGCCGATCATGGAGGCGAAGATCACCTGAATGGTCAGGAAAGCCAGGATCTGAGAGAGTATGATCCAGCCGGTAGTTCCCGGGTTTACAATACCGCTGGTGGCGCCGGTGATGTTCATCCCGGCGTTGCGGATGATGGTCACCCCTTCGGCCGGGATCAGGAAGTTGGCGATCAGCATCCCGTAGAGCGCGAATTTCAGGTGCGTACCGATATGGATCAGCGCCAGGTCGAACCCACTGTGGTCGAGGATCATGACTTCGTGTACCATGGTCAGTTCAAGGTGTGTTTTGGGGTCATCGACAGGCATACGGCTGTTCTCGACCATGGCGATCTGCATCAGCAGGTAAACGGCGATGAATCCTATGATATAAGAACTATGGCCGGCGAAACGGAATGATTCGAAGATCGACTGCATGGAGGTATGGCCTGTCAGCAGGGCCATTGTGCCGAACAGGATGAAGAAGGCGGGTTCGGCCAGCATCGAATACAGTGCTTCCCGATTTGCCCCCATGCCTTCAAAACTACTGCCTGTATCGAGGGCGCCGAGAATAAACAGAAATTTTCCAAGGGCGAGCAGGTAAGCCATCAGGACGAAATCGCCCTCAAAGCCAAAAGGGGATGAGATCCCCGGGAAGGGCAGCAGCAGCAGCGCCGTAGCTACGGTGGATAGCCAGATGACGGGGGCAAGGCGAAAAACATAACTGGTGACGGGACTGATCACACTTCCTTTTCTCAGCAGCAGCAGGATATTTTTCCATGGTTGTAAAATTCCCGGGCCTTTCCTGCCGCTGGCCAGGCTTTTCACCCGCAGGATCACTCCCGGGAAAAAAACAGCGGTAATCAGGGCGAGCAAGGTTCCGGTCATATCAGGTTCAATGCTAAAAGGGTGAAAAGAAAGAGCATGAAAATGAAGGCATAGAGTATATAGTGCTGGATATTTCCGGTCTGGAGCCGGGCTGCGTTGCGCAAGGCCTTATTGCCAAAAACGGCCATGGCAGTAAGCAGGGAGTCGATAATATCCCGGGTTTTTCTTTTGAAGGCGCGCGGGGTGGGGAAAATCTCCTCTTCCTGCACGGGTGTGAATTCATCGGAAGGGCGCAGGATGGGGTGCGCGAGTTCGGTTATATTTGCCGCAAAGGAGGATGCGGTGTACTGTTGTCGTGGGCCCGGAGCGGTGTATCCGCATCCCCAAACGGGGCCTTCTTCTGTTTTTCTTTGTATTCCTGCCCTTTTTCTGAGCAGCAGAATGGCGATGATCATTAATACAAGTACTCCCCCGATCAGGCTGATGCGGGTGAGGGCTTCCCCCAGGGGAACTGCAACCGATGCGGCATCAATGCCCAGCAGGTTGCCGGTATATGGCATGATCCAGGGAATGAACCAAACGGGGGCCAGACCGATCAACAATATGGGGATCAGGATGAGGGACATGGGGAGTACCATCCCGGGGTAGTCACGCACGGTCCCGTCTGAATAAACACTTCGCGGCGACCCCAGAAAAACGGTCCCGAAGGTGCGGGTAAAGCTGAAAATGGATAGTCCGCCGATCAGTGCGAGGGCGATGATGCCCAGCATCATCAGAAGCGTGATATAAAAAGATCCGGATTGAAGGCCGGCGAAAAGGCCATAATAGATGAGCACTTCGGAGACAAAGCCGTTGAGGGGCGGCAGGGCGCAAATGGCGGCAGATCCTGTCAGAAACAGGGTGGCGGTCCGGGGCATATGTTTGATCAGCCCTCCCATCAGGTCCATGTTGCGGGTGTGGGTGGCATGATAAACGGCACCGGCACCGTAGAATAACAGGGATTTGAAAAACGAGTGGTTAAGGGTATGCAGCAGGCTGCCGCCGAAACCAAGGATGGTCACGGGGAGATTGCCGGTACCGAGACCGATGGTCCCGACCCCCATGCCCATCCCGATAATACCGACATTTTCGATGGTGGAACAGGCCAGCATCTTTTTCAGGTCCTGTTGCGCAGAAGCTTGTAAAATGCCGTAAAGACCGGTGACGGCAGCGATGGTGAGGAGGATGATGCCGATGACTGTTTGCTGCGATTCAAGGGATATCAGCAGGCGGTAGATCCCGAAGATCCCCATTTTGATCATCACACCCGACATCACCCCGGATACGTGGGAAGGGGCTGCCGGGTGTGCCAGGGGGAGCCACGTATGAAAAGGAATAAAACCGGCTTTGAAAGCAAATCCGGCAAAGAGGATCAAAAACAGGGGCAGGTTGGGATTGGTGGTGAAGTAAAGGGCAATGCCGTCAAACCCGAAAAGTCCTGTGGTATTTTCTGCCATAAGAAATCCCACAAGGATAAGAACCAAGCCGATATGCATCTGGATCAGGTAGTTGACGGCCGTTTTCAGGGTGGTTCGCACCTCTCCTTCAAATAAGATAAGCAGGAAAGAGGAGAGCCCCATCAACTCCCAGGCGATCAGAAAGGCACTGCCTTCCCGGAGGGTCAGCACAGCGAGCATCGACAGATAGAGCCAGGTATAGGCGAACAGATGGAGCGCCATGGGGGTTTCGCCTTTCCGGCTGCGGTAAGGGGCCAGGTACCCCCGAGCAAAAAGAAGCCCGGTGAGAATGGTGAAATTGGTCAGCAGGATAAAAAAAGCGCTCAGAGGGTCCAGTGTGAATATCGGCGTCCCTTCAGGACTTCCCGTGAAAACCAGATGGGCGGCCGTTATCATACCTGTCAGTACCGGAACGGCAAGCCAGGTGGAATATGCGGCAAAGGTCAGGTGAAATCCCAGGGTATAATAATACCTCCACCTGTCGGATAAAAGCAGGATGAACAAGGTCAGAATTACCGGTGCGAGCAACCAGAGAAAGTCCACAGCGGGCGCAAATTAACACTTTTAAAAATCAGCCCGTCAACGGTTTTGCAATAGTTTTCAACAGCAACGGTGGACAAGTTGCTATCTTTCAGTCATACATTGATTTACTATTCCCGATAACCTTATTCGTAGCGTAACGCTTCGATCGGGTTCAGCCTGGCAGCCTTTCTTGCAGGGTACCATCCGAAGAAAACCCCGATTACCGAGGAGAACAGGAACGACATCAGGATAGAAGGGAGGGTAATGGATACCGGCCAGGTAAGTACGCTGGTAATGATATTGGAAACCACTACTCCGAGAAGTACGCCGATCATACCACCTATAAAGCTGATCAACAGTGCTTCGATCAGAAACTGGAGCAGGACATCGCGTCCCCTGGCCCCTACACTCATCCGGATCCCTATTTCGCGGGTACGTTCGGTTACCGAGACCAGCATGATGTTCATGATGCCGATCCCTCCCACCAGCAGGGAGATACTGGCGATGGTGGCCAGCAGTACCGTCATGATCTTTGAGGTGGCCGTGGCGGTATTGGCAATGTCGGTCTGGGTCCGTATGGTGAAATCTGGATCCTCGGAGGGCCCCAGGTTCCTTTTGGCCTTGAGCACATCGGTGATCTCGGAAGTGGCAGTCGGAATCAGGGCTTCGGAAGCTGCGGAGGCCAGCATGCTCTGCACATGGGTAATGGCCATCATCCGCTTTTGTACCGTGGAAAACGGAGCGATCACAATATCATCCTGATCCTGACCATAGGCATTTTGTCCTTTTTTTTCCAGAATACCGATTACTTTGAAAGGAATTTTATTGATGCGGATGAAAGCGCCCACCGGATCTGCATTTTGACCAAAGAGGTTTTCCACGACGGTCAGCCCGATCACGCATACCTTGGTGGCGCTTCGGTCGTCGAGCATGGTAAATATGTTGCCGCTGATCAGTTTGAGGTTGCGGATCTCGAAATAATCGGGATAAACCCCATACACTGAAGTGCGCCAGTTGGTATTCCCGTTCACAAGCTGTCCGCTGGTCCTTGCCTGAGGGGTGATCATCGCCACCGAAGGGCACCGTTCACGGATGATGTTTACATCCTCAATGCTCATACGCTGGGATGAACCGGCTTCCATCCTCACACCTCCGGAACTGCTTGCCTGCGGCCAGATCATCAGCACATTGGTCCCAAGGGTCGATATCTGCGCCTGGATGCTTTGCCGCGATCCCTGGCCGATGGCGAGCATGGCGATGACGGAGGCGACACCGATAATAATTCCCAGCATGGTCAGAAAGGTCCTCATCTTATTTTTGGCCAGCGATCTCAGCGCGGCGATGAGCAGGTTTTTTATCTTCATTCTTCTTCCTCCTCAGCGGTTACAGGCAGCAAAGACAGTTCTTCCATGGCTTTACGGGGTTGTTTTACATCGAAAAGCCGGATGATCTTCCCGTCGCGAAAGGTTACGTTGCGTTTGGTAAAGGCGGCGATGTCGGGTTCATGTGTGACAATGACCACCGTAATGCCTTGGTTGTTCAATCGTTGAAAAATTCCCATCACCTCCAGCGAAGTCCGGGAATCCAGGTTTCCGGTGGGTTCATCGGCGAGGATCACGACGGGCTGGTTGACCAGGGAACGGGCGATGGCGACACGTTGCTGCTCACCTCCCGACAATTGGTTGGGAAAATGGTGCGCCCGGCCGGCGAGTCCTACCGCTTCCAGGGCACTCATGGCGCGCTCTTTCATCTCCCGCGTACTGATCTTTTTATTATACATCAGCGGAAGTTCCACATTTTCCAGGGCGGAGGTACGGGACAATAAATTAAACGACTGAAAAACAAACCCGATCTTATGGTTTCGAAGAAGGGCAAGTTGATCCTTTCCCAGGGCTGAAACATCCACGCCATCGAGATGGTATGTTCCCTTCGTCGGAACATCAAGGCAGCCCAATATATTCATGAAGGTCGATTTCCCTGAACCGCTTTTTCCCATGATCGCCACGAAATCATCTTTGCCGATATCGAGGCTGACACCCCGGAGGGCATGGACCTCCACATCACCCATATGGTAGGTTTTCACCAGGGATTTAACCGAAATAACAACATTTTCCATCCTACCTTCCTCCCCTTGAGCCTCTCGATGACGGGGGGGCAAACGGATTGGTTTGCTGCTGGCCCGTTTTACCATCCTGAACTGTCGTCATTCCCAGAACCACTTCATCGCCTTCCTGAATTTTTCTGCCTTTCACCTCCGTGTTGAGGCCATCGGTAGCACCGGTCCTGACCCGGTGGGGGATCAGGGAATCGCCATTTTTCACCCATATGGTACCAAAGGTACGTTTCATCCCCGAACTTCTCATACCTCCCTGTCCGGACATGCCACCCGGAGCGCCCATAGAACCCTCTGCTCCTGTGACCCCGGACCGGCCTCCCCCAGACCTCATCTCCCGCATTTTCTTAACCGAATCGGGCAATCCTGCCTCATAGGCATCAATATACTCTTGCGGAGGAGAGAACCGAAGTGCAGTGGCAGGTACTTTCAGAATATCTTTCACCTCATCCACCATCACGGTAATATTGGCGGTCATACCCGGTAAAAGTTTCAGATCGGGATTAGGGACATCGATGATAACGGTATAATTGACGACATTCTGGGTTACGACCGGCAGGAGCCTGATTTGCCTGACAGTCCCGGTGAAGGTAGTTTCTGTATATGCGTCCACGGTGAAGGTGACCTCCTGGTCCATCCTGATCTTGCCGATATCTCCCTCGTCGATGTTGGCTTCTACCTGCATTTTGGTCAGGTCGTTGGCAATGGTGAACATGGTGGGGGTGCTGAAACTCGCGGCTACTGTCTGGCCTACATCCACGGCACGGGAAACGACCACTCCGGAGATCGGAGCCCTGATGGTGGCGTATTTCAGATTGATCATGGCGCGGTTCAGGGTTGAACGTGCCGAGATCATATTGGTTTCGGCGGTTTCGTAACTGGTCAGCGCGAGGTCGTAATCGGATTGGGCCATGACTTTTTGTTCAAACAGGACTTTGGTGCGTTCATATTCCCGGCGCGCCTGGTTCAGCTGTATCTCGGTGCGCCGCAAAGATGCACGGGCATCTTCCACCGCCTGGGCCAGCAAAGTGGTGTCGAGCAGGGCGATCACCTGTCCTGCCCTGACTTCTGAATTGAAGTCGACAAAAATATTCTCAATGATACCTGAGACCTGGGTGCCCACCTGCACGGTGGTGACGGCCTGCAGCGTTCCACTGGCCCTGACGGTTACCTGAAGGTCTCCTTTTTCGATTTTTGCCGTACGCCATTCAATGTTTTCCTTCTTTTTACCGCCGGCCAGAAACCAGACACCGGCTGCCACCACTGCAAGAACAGTCACCGCAATGATAATCCAAGTTCTTTTTTTCATCTGTAAGTTGTTGTTTTTCAATTTATCCCGGTCAGAATTCAATGGGAGTTCCCTGATAGAATCCGAGGATCTTCTGCTTGAAAATGTAGTCATATTTAGCCTGGATCAGGCTCGATTTTGCCTGTTCATAATTGTTTTTCTGGATCAGGAAATCGGTGGCATGCATAACACCGACCTCGTACTTCGTTTCAGCATTGCGGTATGAGGCTTCCATGGCGATAACCTGCTGCCGGACCGCATCGTATTTTTTTTGGGCTGCCCTGACATCGGCCCAGGTTTGTTCCACATTTTTCCTCAATGTGTTCCGCACGTTCATTTCATTGAGCCTTGTTGTGGCCAGGTTGATCTTTGCCCGCTCGATATTGCTTTTGATCTGACGGTTGCTGTGAACCGGAATAGTCAGCCCCATGGTGAAGGATTGTCCGATATTATCCCATATTTGTTCAAAAAACGGATACATTTCGGGATTGACAGCGCTTTTTTTTCTGCCGGAGGCGAAATTGGTATTGAGATTGGCCCCGAAAGTAACCCTGGGCCATCTGGCACCTTCGGAAACCCGCAGCGCCATATCTGAGGCACTGGAACGAAGCATGGCGCCCGTGATCTGTGGCTGGACCGTCAGCGATTTTTCAAATATCTGTTCGTTGGACAGCGGCACTTCAACCACTAAAAGTTCAAGTTCCGGCGTTACCACATCAAATCCTGCTGTCACCGGTATTTCCATCAGTTGCATCAGGGTTACCTTTGACAGGTCAAGCTGATTTTCGGCATTGATGACCGCCAGCCTGTCGGAGGCAAGTTGCGACCTGATCTGCAGCAGGTCGTTTTCGGGTACCTTACCAGCATTGACCCACTTTTCTGTTCTCTCCTCCTGTGCCGCAGTAGCCTCTTCCTGAATTTTTGCCGAAGCCAGGATCTCTTTGGCAAATAATACCTGGAGATACCCTGTGGTGATGTTAAGGGTTATATCATTCTTCACCTTCCCGGTCTCATACTCCCCTGCTTCCACATTCAACCGTTGCTGGCGGATCGTATTGGTGGTCTGTAACCCGTTGAACAGGGTGAGGCTGCTCGCGATGCCCATGTTGGTGCTGTGATAGGCTTCAGTCACGAACGTGTTGGTGGTGGGATCGACATTTTTCCCAAGGTTCAGCGCCTCTCCCGCGCTGGCATTCAAACTTGGGATGCGTGCCGATTTGGTTTGGGCAAGCTGGACTTTGTCGAGTTCATTGCTGTACCGGGTCTGGTTGATGGTGATATTTCGGACCAGGGCCGTATCGAGGCACTGGCGGAAAGTCCACAACCGGGTCTGTGCGGCCGTGATTCCGGATATCAACAGCAAAATACTTAATAACAACGGTTTACGAAACATAGGGATTTGGGGATTGATCGGAACTGATGAGGTTAAAGAGATTGTCACGATATTGGTCGCCAACCGGTATCTCCCTGTTAGCCAAGGTTATGCTTTGTTTGCGTATCGATTCGATTTTATTAAAGGCCACAATAAAGGAGCGGTGAATTCTGATAAATTGCCTTGAAGGCAACTTTTCTTCCAGGGATTTGATGCTCATCTGGGTCACCACCGTGCGGTCCGGAAGAAAAAATTTCACATAATCCTTGAGCCCTTCGATGTAAAGAATATCGTCGAAATTGATCCTGACCAGGCGGTAATCGGATTTCACAAAGATGTATGTCTGGGGCAGCCCGGCATTGACCGGATGGCCCGTTTCCGTCAGGCCTTTTACTGCAAGGTGGTCAGCGACTTTGCTGACAGCTTTAAGAAACCTTTCGAAAGAGTATGGTTTCAGGAGGTAATCGATCACGTCGAGGTCGAATCCGTCCAGTGCATATTTGGCGTAAGCGCTGGTGATAATCACGGCGGGCCGGTTAACGAGAGTTTTCAAAAACTGCAATCCGGAGATAGCGGGCATCTGGATATCGAGAAAGATCAGATCGACCTGTTTCTGCTGCAGGGTAGTGAAGGCTTCGATGGCATTATGACATAATCCTTCCAGATGCAGGAAAGGAACTTTCCTGATATTGTCGCTGATCAGATCGAGCGCGAGTTGTTCATCGTCAATGGCCATGCATCTGATCATGACTTGAATTTTAGGGTAAGGGTGGCTTTGTACTGGTTCTGATCATTCACGATGGTGAGGCTGTGCCGGTCGGGATAAAGAAGTTCCAGCCTTCTGGCCACATTTTTCAGTCCGATGCCACTTCCGGCCTCAGTATCAAAAGGGAATGGGCTGACGGGGTTCATGACCGAGAAATTCAGTGAATGGCGGTCGGCCCGGAGGTTTATATCGATCGATGAAGGATATTCCAGGCGGATTCCATGTTTGAAAGCATTTTCCACGAAGGGGATCAGCAGCATCGGTTCGAGCATGACATTTTCGGTATTTCCCCCGGCGGAGAAATGAATGGTCATAGTTTCCGGCACCCTGAGCCTTTGCAGCTCTATATAACTTTGCAGGTACTCCACCTCTTTGGTAAGGGGCACCTTTTCGTCTCCTGAATATTCAAGCATATAACGCATGATTCCGGACAGGGTTATGATGGCGTTTTCCGTTTCATCCGATTTTTTTCTGGCAAGCGAACATATGTTGTTCAGGGTATTGAAAAGAAAGTGCGGGTTGATCTGGGATTTCAGAAAGGCCAGTTCCGACTGAAGGTTTTCGGCTTCAAGTTCTTTTTTCCTGCGTTCGTTGCGGAACCATTCGTTGGTGATCCTGATGGCGGTGCTGATCCCCCAGGCCAGAAAGGAGGGATACAAGGGGAAAAAGAGATGTTTCCAGAATCGGAACGGGAATTTCCATCCCATCATATCCCAGGTAAACTTGACGTAACCGACATTGGCCAGGCAGATGACGATCAGTCCGGCCAGCAGCAGAAGAATATAGGGCACCAATCTACGTTTAAGAAGAAAGCGCGGGATCAGGAAAAGGTAGTTGTAATAAAAGTAGGATGCCATCAGAAGCTGACCGAACCAGCTCATCGTGAAGAACCGCCATCTGGCTTGTCCGGCATCGATGAAGAGAAGCGGTATCATCAACAGCGCAAGCCATGTCAGCAGATGGATAGATATGACCGTCAGCCTGGATTTCATGTTTTTAAAGGTGTCAGGGGAATGAAACCAAGGCGAAATTAACCAATTTTCACCTTGGTTTTCCGAAAAATAGACAACTGGCCGGTTTTTACCCTCCGGAGTTCATTTTTCAACGATTGCCCATTCTGTCAGTAAAATAAATTGCTATATTTGTCCTCTATGTTAAGTCAGAAACTTCAGCAACGGTTAATACAAAAACTGTCGCCGCAACAGGTGCTGGTCATGCGCCTTTTACAGGAACCCGTTCTCTCGCTCGATCAGCGGATCAAGCAGGAGATTGAGGAGAATCCCGCGTTGGAGGAGATCTCGAGGGAAGATGGTGATGAGATGGATACACCGGAGGATGAACCAACCCTCGAATCGATTGACTCCGATGAAGATGGCTTTCTGGACAATGCCGATAAGGGTTCGCCCGATGATGAGTTTGGATTTGAGGATTATGTTGATGAAGATGATATCCCGGAGTACAGGCTGCATGCCGGGAATTACAGCAGGGACGAAGAGCAGCGGGAAATACCCATCGCATCTGCCGTGAGTTTTCAGGATTATCTGATCAGCCAGATCGGATTGCATAAATTCACCGATAAACAGTATATTATTGCCACCACCATCATTGGAAACCTGGATGATTCGGGATATCTGGTCCGAGAAATTCCGGCCCTGAGCAACGATCTTGCTTTTAATCAGGCCATTGAAGCAACGGAACAGGAGATACTCGAAGTACTTAAAATAGTACAAACTTTTGATCCTCCCGGTATTGCGGCAAGAAGTCTTCAGGAGTGCCTTCTGATCCAACTTGATAATAAAGCCGACAGGAGTTATGCCACCGACCTGGCCGCAGTGGTGATCCGATTTTATTTTGAGGAGTTCAGTAAAAAACATTACGATAAAATATTGCAGAAGGCCAATATCAACGGGGATGAACTTCGGGAAACGATCTCGGAGATACAAAAACTCAATCCCAAACCGGGGAATGCCATCACGGAGGTTTCAAGGGATAACCATTATATCGTTCCCGATTTTATCATTGGCAACCATGACGGTCAACTCGAATTAAGCCTCAATAACCGTTATACACCGGAACTGACCCTGAACAGGGAGTATCTTTCCATGATGCATGAGTTTGGCAGTGCCAGAAAAAAGTCACCTGAAAATGAAGCGCTCACCTTTATCCGGCAGAAAATTGATGCCGCCAGGGGCTTTATCGAGGCGATACGACAGCGACAGCAGACCTTGCTGGTCACCATGCAGGCGATTATGGACTATCAGAAGGAGTATTTCCTGACCGGTGATGAGACCAAACTTCGCCCGATGATCCTGAAAGATATCGCCGGGATGGTTTCGCTGGATATCAGCACCATCTCGAGGGTCGCCAACAGCAAATATGTTCAGACCCCCTACGGGACCATGCTCCTCAAAAGTTTTTTCAGCGAAGCGATGCTCAATACGGAGGGCGAAGAGATCTCCACCCGGGAGGTCAAAAAGATCCTCTCTGATATTGTAGAAGCGGAAGACAAATCGAATCCGCTCACGGATGATGAGTTGGTGGAAATCCTGAGGTCGAAAGGTTATAACATCGCCCGGCGTACCATTGCCAAATACAGGATGCAGTTGAATATCCCGGTGGCCAGGTTAAGAAAGGAACTCTAAATCAAGGCTATGGAATTGAAAACTTCCGGGATGATCTCCGTTTTCCTTCATCCCATCCTGTTGCCTTTTTACCTGCTGGTTTTTCTGTTATTCGGGTTCCGGTATGAATTTGCGGAGGTCCCGCTACGGCTGAAACTCGTCCTGACGGGTGTTGTCCTCTTCACAACGTTATTGTTGCCCGTTTTTTTTATCTGGATACTCAGGAGGACTGGCTATATCCGCTCATTCCGAATGGTGAGCCGTGAAGAACGGCCCTATCCGCTGATCATCATGGCGATCTTTTACTATGCCACCTATTATATTATCCGCGATGTGCCGGTTTCCCCTGTCTTCAACCTTTTTCTTCCCGGAGCCTCCCTGTTGGCCGGATTAACGGCAGTCATCAGCCTCTTCAGCAGGATCAGCCTCCATATGACCGGCATTGGCGGTATCTGCGGGTTGTTTTATGGACTTGCCCTCCACCCGGGTTTACCCGTAATACCTGAAATGATCATTGCAATCCTGATTGCAGGCATCACCGGATATGCCAGACTGGCGCCGGGAGAACATACTCCGAGGGAAGTTTACAGCGGTTTTGGCACCGGGATGGTATGCATGACCATAGTCATGCTCATGTACTGAGATCCAGATCCGGTCAGAAAGGCATCAGCAGGAATCCCACCGATACCGGGTACATGTCAGGCCCTTTTCCGCTTTCAAATAATCCGGACATCTGGTAATGGCCGTAAACGTGAAACCATTTGTAGCCAATCCTCAGGGTGGGCCCGTAGGTAAATTTTTCGATGAATTTTATATCCTTAAAGGAGACTTTCAGTGTGGAAGGGGTTTTGTAAAGATAATCATCTCCCACCCATTTGGTATGGGCATAGATCATGTATCCTGCTTTGAAACCCACCCCAACGGCCAGTTTGTATTTCGTTTTCAGCCTGAATTCCACCGGCAGTTCCAGGTACGGTAAAGTGAGCTTGCTCCGTTTATAGGAGGTGCCCGCCGGTACCGGTGAAAACTGGATAGAATCAGTCTTGCCATTGAACATCCGGTTCCAGTATAGGTTGTGAACAGTGATTCCCAAACCGATGGCAAAACTGAAATTGCTCTTGCCGAACGGAAGGTTGTAACTGCCGTTGACCATGACACCCTGGTTGATGGTCCGGGTTTTCATCCCCGACGGTGTGTTCATCCAGATATCGGTAAACATGCCAACCCCGATACTCACCTTTTTCCTCGTGGTTTCGTTGACAACCTGTCCTTTCGAAACAGGTAAGGCAAAAGAGAAAGCCAGGAACATCAGGCCGGCAGGGATCATTATTTTGCTTCTATAAGGCTTCATGGTAATATATATTTGTATTAATGCAGATATTGACCTTGTCTTATAACGACATAACGGTTAAAACCGGATGAAATTGGATTACCCCCACAACTTTTCGGGATAAACACCTTCAGCCACCAGCTTCAGGATGCTGCTGACAACTGCCGGACGGTCTTCCTGATAGGTCATTCCGAACCATTGGGCATTGCAGGGCAGTATCCTGACCGTTGCCTGACCGGATTTGATCAATGAATTGACCACGCTGGGTATGAAATACTCGGCTTTCGGATCGTTGTACCTTTCATGGATGAAACGGTCGAAACCGGAGCGAAGGTGAGAGAATAGGGAAGGGGTAAAGCCCCAGAAATTCATGGAAACGATGGTGTTTTCATCCAGGGGTTGGTCGATGCCGTTGTCATCCCGGTACATCACCCCGGATATTTTTCTTTCGATATGGGTCCTTTCGATCACATCGATGAGCAGGGAGTCAGGCCCGGCCTGGCAAACTCCGCGTGAAACCGCTCCGAATTCCGAAAGGGTATTCCCGACCCTGTAACCAGCCATGCAGAAGTCGTTGTCCCGATCCGGGGTCCAGTTTTGATAATAGGACGCCAGCGACTGAAATGCTTCCCGGCCATAGAAGTCGTCGCCGTTGATCACCACGAACGGGGTGTCGATCATGCCGTCGGCCATCAGTACTGCATGACCGGTTCCCCATGGTTTGGAACGGTTTTCCGGGATGGTGATCCCTTCGGGGATTTTCCATATCTCCTGAAAAACATAATCCACATCGATCTGGCGCTGCAGGTGGTTCCCGATAGCCTCCCTGAAGTCATTTTCAATGGTTTCCTTGATAATAAAGATCACTTTTCCGAATCCGGCCCGGATGGCATCGTAAATGGAATAATCGATGATGGTCTCGCCGGAAGGGCCGATCCGGTCGAGTTGTTTCAGGCCGCCATAACGGCTGCCGATACCGGCGGCAAGGATGAGGAGGGTAGGTTTCATTTCCAGTTTCTTTTTTTATAACCGCTAAGTGCAAAATAGAGTATAAAAAGATAGCAGGGCAGCGCGATCCAATAGGCCTGCCGGGGCGACCAGATATCGGAGAGCCAGCCCCAGATCAGCGGAAGGATGGCGCCACCGGCAATAGCCATGATCAGCAGGGCCGAGCCGGTTTTGATGAATCTTCCGAGGTCGTGGATGGCCAGGGGCCATACGGCAGGCCACACCATGGCATTGGCCAGCCCAAGCATGCCGACGAAAAATACTGACCAGGGCAGCACCAGTTCCAGTGGTTTCCATGTCATCAGGTCGATGAAGGGAATGGTAAATCCTGAGTTTTCCGGCAATCCCACTGCGAGGAAAGTAAAGATTATCCCCAATATGGCGCTACCGGCCAGTGCCAGGCGCTGGGAAATGACTTTGGGGATCAGCACAATGCCGGTAATATATCCGGCCACCATGGCGATCAGTACCAGGGAGGTAAAGTTTTTGGCCGACTCCAGCGGCACGCCGATCGCCTGTCCGTAGCGGATGATCGTATCCCCGGCAATGACCTCAACCCCGACGTAGAAAAAGAGGGTGATCACTCCAAGGATCAGATGCGGGAATCCGAAAATGGAGCGGCGGCTCTCCGCGTAGTCATTGTGCACATCATCATCCTGTTCCGATTCTATTTCGGGCAAAGGGGCTTTTCGGATGAGGAGTCCCAGCAGGAACAGAATGGCGGTCATCACCAGGTAAGGATTGATAACACGCCGTGCCAGGCCATCCAGGGCCGGTATACGGGCCTCTTCATCCAGCGTGGAAAGATGTTGTACAAAGGCGTCACCATCATGCAGTATGAAATAGGCAAGGATCAGCGGGGCGATGGCGCCGGCGAGTTTATTGCAGATCCCCATGATGCTGATGCGGCGGGCTGCTGTTTCCCGCGGGCCGATGATGGTGATATAGGGATTGGAAGCGGTCTGGAGTATGGCCAGACCCGTTCCGAGAACAAAAAGGCCCAGGAGGAATATCCAGAAGGTACGCGTGAGGGCGGCAGGAACAAAGAGAAGGGTTCCCAGCGCCATGACCCAAAGTCCCACCATCATCCCCGATTTGAATCCGGTCATTTTCAGTACCCGGGCGGAGGGAAGGGCCATCACGGTATAGGAGATATAGAAAGCAAAAGCCACAAACAATGCCTGAAAATTGGTCAATTCACAGGCGATCTTCAGGTAAGGGATCAGGATGCCATTCAGCCAGGTAACGAATCCGAAAATGAAGAAGAATATCCCGATGATGGAGATGGAGATAATATATCGTCCATGGTCGGGTTTTTCAGATGGAAGGGAGTTGTTCATGTTACCTGGAATTGAGAAAATCAAGGGATCGGGAGCGCAAAAATAGGGAATTCGACCAAATATTCGCCATTTCCCGCATTCAACGGAAAACGCATTTAATTTCTTTTTAATCCGAATTCGATGACCACCGTGGTTCCCTGACCGGATGAATATCTGAGTTTACCCTCCAGTTGTTTGCAAAGCAGGACGATGATCTGCCACCCCATGGTTTGCGCTTCGTCCGGTGAAAAATCCTGTGGAAGGCCTATACCGTTGTCTTTGACCGTTAACCGGAAAAAATCCTCTTCCTTTGACTGCTCCATTTCGATGGTCATTTCTCCAGGCTGGTCATGAGGGAATGCATGGAGATAAGTATTGGTTATCAATTCAGTAAGGATCAGCCCAACCGGAATCGCGGTATCGATATTCATGACCCCGCCGGCCACCTTCAGTGTTGCGGTTATATTTTTTTTATTCATGGTCGCAGAGACGACCGAGGCCATGGACCGGATGTAATCGGGGATGGAGATTTTTTCAAAATCGCTGGAACGATAAAGCATTTCATGGACCAGTGCCATCGATCTTATCCGAAGTTGGAGGTTGGTGAGGGATGCCCGGAATGCGGAGTCCGTGATATTGTATAGTTGCATGTTGATCAGGCTGTTCAGAATAGCGAAATTGTTCTTCACCCTGTGATGAATCTCCTTCAGCAGGGTCTCTTTTTGTCTGGTTCCTTCCATAATCTCTGACTCTTTTATTTTTTTTTCATGAATATCGCGGACAACAGAGACGATACCGGTCACCGTACCACTTTTATTATCAAATATTGAGTTGCTGATCACCTCGCACCAGAAGGGATCACCATTGCCCCTGACGGCCATCAGGATAAAGTTCGTTTCCCGCCTGGACTCAATCATCTCCCTGTAATGGAAAAAGACATAATTGCGAAAATCAGGATGTATCAGATCCTGGACAGATTTCCCGATCATTGCATTCGGGGTGAGGTTGAAAAACCGGGTGGCTGCAGGGGAAATGTAAGTGATCTCTCCATCAATGTTGTTATGTACGACGAGATCGAGACTGTTCTCGGATAAAAACCTGAATTTCTGTTCTTCCTCCCTGATCCTGACCTCCTTTTCTTGCCTTTCGGACATCTCCAGAGTTAATTTCCGGTTGATCTCCTGCTTGTCGGAACGGATTTTCCTCCGGTACAGATAAACAAACAAAAACACCAGAAATATTGCGCCGGTCAATACGGTAAGGATTACGGTGAAGATCAACGCAAACTTTTCGTTGGCAATTTGCAGGGATTGTATTTGTTTTTCCCTTTGAAGACCGACACCTTTCTGGATCTTTTGGGAGAGTTCCTGTTTGAATTTGATGATTTTGTAACTGGAAACGTTGCGCTGAACCGCCAGTTCTTCCTCCAACCTGGCCCGTTTTTCAAAGTTCAGCCGGGCCTCAAGGAAATTTCCTTTCTGGCTGTGATATTCTGACAAGTGTCTGTATCCATTGATGAGCAGGTTTATCTGATTATATTTCC
Organism: uncultured Draconibacterium sp.; assembly: GCA_964387205.1. Classification (GTDB taxonomy): domain Bacteria; phylum Bacteroidota; class Bacteroidia; order Bacteroidales; family FEN-979; genus CAIVAT01. The sequence continues at coordinate 46,515 of CAYLVY010000003.1, read as the reverse complement.
CGGCACTTGTCATTCCCTTTTCCAGGTAGTAAAAAGCAGAATCAGCCATCCCCAGTTTGAAAAAATCACCGGCCAGGTTGACGCAGGAACTGTTGATGTCCTGGGTATATCCTGCCAAAACTCTGAGATTCAAGGCATGTCGGTTGCATTCAAGAGACCTGGCGTACTCCCTTTTCAAATACCAGGAGTGGCCAAGTTTGGTAAGGATGTTTGACTGCATTCTCGGGGAGATGCTGTTGGCGCGGGCTACGAGATCGCTGTAGTAAGAAATGGCATCGTCCGTTTGCTGGTTATCCAGGAGGTCAACCCCTTGTTGTGAAAGGACATGGAACTCCCCGTTCCGGTGCCGGGCCTTTCTGAAACTGGCGATGGCCTGGTCAAAGTAATACCGGGCACCTGCCTGATCCTTTTTTATCTGGCAAAGGATCCCGAGGTTTTGATATTGTTTGCCTATCCAGACATCATTTCCCTGAAGCCCTGCGAGATAAAGCGCCGACTGAAAGAAACCGGTTGCCGTTTCGAAATGTTTCAGCTCAAGGTTTAGAAATCCGCATTTTTCATAAACATCCATCATTCCGGAAGTATCATGGCATAACCTGTAGTTGTTCAGTGCGGCCTGGTAATTTTCCAGGGAACGCATGTAGTGCCTGAAGCGGAAGTGATAATCCCCCAGCAAATTATATACCTGTGATTTAGTATAAATGTCACTATCCTGAATGGCGGTTTTTAATAAACCTACTATGATCTTCAGCGACAGGGAGGGCAGGGTGTCGAGGCTTTCACGGGCGCTATTCAGCAGTTGCAGGTTTACCGGCGATAATGATGTTGATTGTCTGCTGCCACGATTCCACACGGTGTCGTCTACGCAAAGGTTGAAGGGATATGACTGTGCGTAGCTCTTTTGGGTTAAGCCGAACAATATCAATAGAATAAGCAGAAAATACCGGGTCGACACGGTTTTCAGTTTCTTTAGACTGTAAATGTAAAAAAAACGAAGTAATGTTCATAGATTACCTTTTCGGATCGATTGTTAACCCGGAATTAAAGATTTGTTAACAATTCTTTAATATTGAAACCGCTGTCGCAGGCTAACTTTGCGGCAAAATTACAGACTATGAAAAACAGAATCATGATGACCCTTGCAGCCCTGTTTGTGGTGGCCTCCGTGAGCGCTTTTGTTCCCGGCAAGGATTCTAAACCGGCCAATTCCGCCAATGCTGCTTCTATAAGTGGTGTGATTACAGATAAAGCCTCCAATGAAAAACTGGCCGGCGTGCTGATCCAGCTTGCCGATACTGATACAAAGGTTTATACCAATTCAAAAGGCGAGTTTTCGATCTCCGGTGTGGCCCCCGGCACCTATGAGGTAAAGGTTAATTGCATTTCTTACCGCGACAAAACGGTCACGGTGAAAATCCCCGGCGGGAAAAAGGAAAAGCTCTCCATTGAGCTGAATCCCATCATGCCTTAACATGAGGAAAGTTTTTCTGTTGTTGTTTCTGGGCCTGCTTTCCTGCTCGCTCCAGGCTCAGGATGTCTTCCTGAAAAAAGGCCGGTATTACACACGGGAAACAGGAAAACCCTTTACAGGGCTTTTCACCGAGTTTGATACCCTTACAAAAAGGCCAGTGTCTGAAACCTCCGTGAGAAACGGATTCCTCGACGGAAATACGGTTCTTTATTATGCCTCCGGCCTGAAAAAAGAGGTACGTTCATACAGGGAAGGGAAAAAACACGGGCTTTGGAAAACCTGGAATGAATCGGGCGGGCAAACTGCAGAGGCATCTTTTATGGACGGTGAAAAAGATGGTGCATGGTCGGTATGGGATGATCAGGGTATAAAGCGCTATGAGATGTTTTACCGGAAAGGACAAAAGTCAGGTACCTGGATAATCCGGGATGAAACCGGTAAGGAGGTTAGCAGGGAGTCTTATCCCTGATTTCTGACTATTTAATTTCTATAATCTGTTGAACCTCGGGCACAAAATATTGCACGAGGTTTTCCATTTTTTCGCTGATGGAGTTATTTAATTGCTTCAATTCATTTCCTTCGGGTGAATTGGTCAACTCCGGTCTTTTCTCCAGAAATTCCGAAATTGTAGCCTTAAGTACGGTAAGATCGTGCCAATCACCAATGATCATCTCAGTGCGGTTGAGCGCCCCGACCAGTTTTTCCAGGCATTTTTCGGGTTTCATCGGATAAACCAGGGTTGCAATCGTCGAGACAGCTTTAAGGTTTTTTCTGACCTGATGCAGCTCTTTCATGGAAAGGGAGGAACGGATAAGATTGTCGATATGTTGAAATTTCTTTCGGTAAAAATGCCTGGTTTTTGAATTAAGATGATAGGCGGAAGTTGATTCGCAAATTGTACCTATCTCCTCTTCGATTGAAGCAATCGCTGAGTGATCCAGATGGTGGACCATCCTCACCATTTTCCTGATGGCCTTTTTTTCATTTTGTGAAAGCCATTGCATTAAGGAGGGAAAACGTTCTTCAGGTTTTTCGTATTGGCTGATCAATAGAAAATTTACCTGTATTTCACGCAGATTACCCGCCTGTTGATAAACCGGTCTGAATACTTTTCTGGCTTTATTGAAACTGAATTCTCCTTTTTCAATAATTTCAAGCAGCTCCAGAATGGCGAATAGTCGCTTTGCATCCAGCCGGGCCCTGTGTATGTCTTTGCTGTCGGCTGTAAGACTCGACTTATACAAATTCATGACAAAGGAGGCTGACCGCTTACGGTAGGAGAGAAATAAGTACTGTCCTATCTCTTTGTTTTTCATTTTTTTATTGTATTTGCCATCGATAAAATTATATATACATTTTGTTTTTGTGATTAAACCATTGTTAAATTATCGTTAATCCGTTGCATTTACAAAACAGGATAAATGCAATTGACTTTTTTGTATGTAAACGATTTAACCATAAATTCACACAGGAAGTGAAAATAGTTGTAATTTTGCACCCGTTTTAGTATTAATCAACAAATTACTTATGAGCATCGAAAAGAAATTTTTAAAGGCAAAACCTGTTTGTAAAGTGAAATTTTCCCTCGAAGGAGAACACTATAACAATGCCACATCCATAGTCCTGGTGGGTGATTTTAATGCATGGCAGATCGGTGAAACACCCCTGAAAAAGGCAAAAACCGGCGCCTGGTCAGTAACCCTCGACCTGGAATCAGGAAAAGAATACCAGTTTCGTTATCTGATCGACGGGAACAATTGGGAAAACGACCCTCAGGCTGATGGGTTTATCCCCAGCGGCCTCGGTTCCGAAAATTCCGTGCTGAGCTTATAGCTCAGTACGGAATTTTTCTGTCATCCTTCCGACTTTTCATATTTAACCATTTCGTAATGTTGTGTTAACATCCTGGTAACACAACATTTTTACTTTTACCGGACAAAAACACCGGTAGAAGATGACCATTACCACAGGCCAGTTCAATGACTCGTATTTCCCCATCATGGATGGGGTAGGAATGACCGCCCACAATTATGCCCGCTTTCTCAACCACAAATACGGACCAAGTTTTGTCGTAGCGCCAAAAGTCAAAGGGTATGAAGATCTGGCCGACTACAAAGTCTACCGTTTCAAGTCGGTCTTGCTTCCGGGGATGAACCCGTACCGGATCGGTTTACCGCTGGTAGATGTAAAATTCAAGAAAAAACTCAAAAAGGAGCGGATCGATTTGATTCATGCCCATTGTCCTTTCATCAGCGGGCAATTGGCATTGAAAATGGCCAGGAAACATAATATTCCGCTGGTGGCCACCTTCCATACCAAGTACCGGGAAGATTTCAGGAAAGTTGTTCCCAATGACCATTTTGTTGACTTTCTGGTAAACCTTACCCTTGATTTCTATAATAAAGCAGACCAGGTCTGGGTACCAAACCGCAGTACGGGTGAAACCCTCAAAGCTTATGGTTATAAAGGCAACTATGAGATCATGCGCAACGGAACCGACATGGATGTTCCGGGGCGACTGCAACTACAGAATGAACGGTCAGGAGGGCTGGCACTGACCGGAATCCTGCCCGATGAATTTGTCATGCTTTTTGTCGGACAGCATCGCCTGGAGAAAAATGTGATGATGATTATCGAGGCATTGCGTATCCTTCACGAAAATGGTGAACAATTCAGGATGGTCTTTGTAGGAGAAGGGTATGCCATGGAGGAGATGAAACAAAAGGTCTATTTGTATCAGATGGAGAATAAAGTCCTCTTCCTGGGAGTCATTACCGACCGTAAGGTATTGCAGCAGATATTCGCGGCGTCTGATCTCTTTGTCTTCCCTTCGGTTTATGATAACTCTCCGTTGGTCATTCAGGAAGCCGCTGCCTATGATGTACCGTCGGTAGTCGTCAGGGGTTCCTCCTCCGCCGAAGGAATTGAGGACGGGGTGAATGGTTTTCTGGTGGAGAACCACCAGGAGGCGCTTGCTTCTGCTTTGACCTCGCTGATCCATAATCCGCTCAGGATACGCCATGCCGGTGTCGGGGCGCGTAAATCGTTGCATCATCCATGGGAGGATATTGTGGATGAGGTTTATCAACGGTATGAAGAATTGGTTAAACAACGCGACCCCCGCACCTGGCGGCAATACGATGATGATGAGGAGCCGGAAAACGAAACAGCCGACAATCCAGGCTTAATCAACGCTCAAGTTTCTCCTTAATGCCGCGCATGATCTTGAGCGGTGTTTCGGTAATTACAAAGTTGTATATCCAGTCGGGAACACTCCCGGCCGGATCCACATATCCTTCCAGGACTACATGTACCTTGCCATGGTGCCCAGGTGTCATGATCCAACGCTGCCAATAGTTGGTGATGCGTACGATGCCCGGTTGCTCGGGTATGATGTCAGTCATGGGGGTGGACATAATGGTACGCGTCCCGTTGAAGGGATCATCGGTGATTTTAGCCTCCACGCATAGATCACGGTCATTTACCGGCCATGGTGCATCATAAACCAGGTAGTATTGTGAGTATTTATCAGGTTCATATCGAAGGACCCTGATCTCCCGGAGATTTTTATCCCACCAGTCGAGATTTTTCACATTCCCGATCAGGTGGGTCACCTCCTCCATGGAAGCACGAATATCGGTTACACCCCGGAACGATTTCAGGGAATTTCCCTTTTCTTTTTTGGTATAGATCTTTATTCCGTCCTTTTCCTTGATGAAGTTCCACTCCTGCCCCGAAACCTGAAGAGAGAGGAACCACAGCAGCAACGACAGATTGATTTTCAGACACGCCGACATCATTCCCGACTTTTTTGCAAAGTAACGGTTTTCGGATCAAAGATGCTCCATCCGGAATTCGTTAACATTTAATTAATCTTAACTTAATAATAATTTAAGGTGGTTTCGGGCGGCAATATTTTCCTTTGCAGAAATTTTAAATGACACACTTATGAAACGATTTTTTTTGATGGGATTGGCTTTAATTGCCTTGTTTACAGCGTGTAAGAAAGAGGAAGAAACACCTCAGGCCCCGCCGGTCGATGACAATGTTGCGGTGAACGCTAACATTACCCAAAACACCACCTGGGTCACCGGAAAGGTCTATACCCTGCAAAGCCGCATTGCTGTGGTCTCCGGGGTTACACTCACCATTCAGCCCGGTGTTATCGTAAAAGGCCAGGCGGGCACCGGCGCCAATGCAACGGCACTCCTAATTGCCCGCGGAGGTAAACTCATGGCCGAAGGGACCGCTGACGCTCCTATTATCTTTACTTCGGTGGCCGATGAGATACTCCCCGGTCAGGTGGCCAGCCCCAACCTCGATCCCGACCTTAGCGGGTTATGGGGTGGATTGATCATCCTTGGCAATGCTCCGATTTCGGCCGATGCGCCTTCGGTGCAGATCGAAGGGATCCCGCCTTCAGATCAGAATGGTTTATATGGCGGTGATAATCAGGCCGACAACTCCGGCGTAATCCGGTATGTCTCCATCCGTCACGGAGGAACTAATATCGGCGAGGGAAATGAAATCAACGGCCTTACCCTTGGCGGGGTGGGATCGGGTACCGTGATCGAGAACGTGGAAATTGTAGCCAATCAGGATGACGGTATCGAATGGTTCGGAGGCAGCGTGAATGTGAAAAATGCGTTGGTATGGAATGCCGGCGACGATGCCATTGATACCGACCAGTCATGGAGCGGAACCCTCGACAACTTCCTGGTGATCACCCCCGGTGATGAATGTTTTGAACTGGACGGACCGGAAGGTTCATACATCGCCGGTCATGTGATTAAAAACGGATCGGTATCGGCCGGCAATGCAGAAGGTTTGGTTGACCTGGATGACAATTCGATTGTCAATATGACCGGCATCTATTTCTTCAATCTTACCAAAGGACAGGATTTCGACCTTAACCCGGCCGGATTGACCGCCTCGTCACTGCAGGCAACTTTGCCCGATGCTACCGTGGTGACCGAATTTTTCAAAGCAGGAAGCGACCAGTTTGTAACCTTGGTGAATGCAAAACAGAATTCAGTGGGGGCCACCATGTCCGCTTTCCAGCAATGGAGTTGGGCTGCCGTTTCCGGTAAGCTGGCAGATTTCAAATAGTATACCGCATGCACACCCGACACACCTTACTCTTACTGTTGGTTTACTTTTCCTTCGTTCCCCTGATGCACGCCCAGCAAGGCAGCATCAGGGGTGCGGTTTTCGATAAGGGTTCCGGGGAGTATCTTCCCGGGGTAACCATCATCCTGAATGGTACCACCATCGGAACCCTTACTGATCTTGACGGAAAATTCAACCTGAAGGTCAATCCGGGAACCTATACCCTGAAAGCCTCCTTCATCTCTTACGAAACCCGGATATTAACAGATATCAAGGTAAAAGCCGGAGAGGTTCTGGTACTCGATGACCTGTTTTTACTGGAAACAACCTATGAACTGAGCGAGGTGACCATCACCGCCCGGGCTGTCAGAAATACGGAGAATGCCATTCTCACCCTGAAAAGAAAATCAGCCAATGTGATGGATGGCATTTCAGCCGGAAACTTCAGGAAAACCGGAGATTCCGATGCAGCCTCTTCGATGAAGCGGGTAACCGGTTTGTCGGTAGAAGGAGGTAAATATGTCTATGTCAGGGGTTTGGGAGATCGTTATACCAAGACAATTCTCAACGGGCTGGATATTCCGGGACTGGATCCCGACCGGAATACGTTGCAGCTTGATCTTTTCCCCACCAGCATCATAGATCAGATCATTGTCTATAAATCTTTTACGGCTGAACTTCCTGCCGATTTCACCGGAGGTGTGATCGACATAGGGCTGAAAGATTTCCCCGAGAAAAAGCAGGGAAATATTTCGTTCAGCGCCGGATACAATCCCGAATTTCATTTCAACAGCAATTTTCTATCCTATGAAGGGGGAAAAACCGATTTTCTCGGTTTTGATGACGGAACCCGCGCCATTCCGGCTACTTCCGATATTCCTCTCTTTTCTGAAGTAGTGGGCAACCCCTCCGGGGCTAAAGGGCTGCGTTACCGCAAGATCCTGGCCGGATTCAGTCCGGTCATGTCGGCCCGTCGTCAGGCAAGTTTCATGGATTACGGGATCGGTTTATCCCTGGGAAATCAGATCGCCGGCGAAAAAGTGACGGTGGGTTACCATGTTGCTTTATCTTACAAATCATCGACTGAGTATTTCGCAGGTGCCGAATATGGACGATACGGGCTCTCCTCCGATCCCAATGTTTATGAGATGGATGTGAGGGAGTTTCAGAAGGGGGACTATGGTACCCTTGGTGTCTTGTGGAGCGGGTTGGCCGGATTTGCAGTGAAAACGGCCCATTCAAAATACAGGATCAACTTGCTTCATCTTCAGAATGGTGAATCCAGGGCCGGTATCTTTGATTACACCGGATCCGACCAGGGGAGTGATTTTTCAGGTTTTCAGCATAATCTCGATTACAGCGAAAGGGCATTGTCTAACCTGTTGTTGGGAGGAAAACATACTTTCGGTGCATCCTGGGAAGCCGAATGGAAATTGTCGCCTACCTTTTCCACCATGAAGGATCCCGATATTCGCTTCACCAGATATATCGGCGTTCCCGGAAACTATGTGATCAATACTGAGTCGGGATTTCCCGAAAGGATCTGGCGGGATCTGCGGGAGGTCAACCTCTCAGGAACAGCCGATATCCGGAAATCTTTTCAAATGCTGAAACGCAAATCGGAATTGAAATTTGGCGCAGCCTATACATACAAGGAGCGGGATTTCTCCATCCTGAATTACGCTTTCAACATCCGGAAACTGACCCTGACCGGCGACCCGGACGAATTGTTCAACCCTGATAACCTTTGGCCAAAAGGGGGGAATATCACCACGGGCACTACTTATGATGCCCCTTTTATCCCGGTCAACCCGAATCAGTTCAACGCGGTGACCCAAAACATGGCGGGTTATGCATCGGTGGAATTCAGTCCCTTCCGTATACTGAAGACAATTGTCGGACTTAGGTTTGAAAATTATATGCAACGGTACACCGGTCAGGACCAGCTTGGTACGAGGGTACTGGACGGCGAAAAAGTACTCTCCAATGCCGGATTTTTCCCTTCGCTTAACCTGATCCTGGGGCTGACGGAGCGTCAAAACCTAAGGTTCTCCTATGCCAGGACCATCGCCCGCCCTTCGTTCAAGGAACTTTCCTATGCCGAGATCTATGACCCGATCAGCGGTCGCACCTTTATTGGCGGCCTTTTTCGTGATGCCAACGACGTGGCCGGCGTTGAATATTGGAACGGCCGGTTGGTGAGTACCGATATTCACAATCTTGACCTTCGGTGGGAGTGGTTCCCAGCCCCGTCCCAAACCATATCGGTGAGCGGGTTTTACAAATATTTCATTAATCCTATTGAGATCGTGCAGTATGCCACCCTTGCCGGCGCATTTCAGCCCAGGAACGTTGGAAACGGCGAGGTGCTGGGTGCGGAGGTTGAGTTGAGGGTGGGGCTGGAACCCCTGTGGAAGACGCTGGAATCCTTCAGTATTTCAGCCAATCTCACCTGGACACGCTCCGGGATCAAACTCAGCGCGACCGAGTTGGAGTCAAGGCAGCAAAACGCCAGAACGGGTCAGAAGGTCAGCGAATACCGTGAAATGGCCGGACAGGCGCCCTTTATCATCAATTGCGGCCTGTCTTATGATGGCGCTGAAAAGGGCTTTTTTGAAGGATTTGAGGCCGGGCTCTATTACAACATGCAGGGCGCCACGCTTCAATATGTAGGGATTGTGGACCGGCCGGATATATACTCCATGCCGTTCCACAGCCTCCATTTCAATGCCGGAAAAAGTTTCGGTGCTAAAAAAAGGCTTCAGCTGGGGCTGAAAGTCGAAAATATCCTGAACGACACCAAAGAATCGGTATTCAGGTCGTATAATGCAGCCGACCAATATTTTACCCGGCTTCCGCAGGGTATCGGCTTTCAATTCAAGATTGGCTATTCGATCTTTTAACCGGGGAATAAGACCTTCCAGGTTTTCAAAACCTGGAAGGTCTGGCTGAGGAATAAGACCTTCCGGGTTTTCAAAACCTGGAAGGTCTGGCTGCCTCACGTTCCGAACTGCCGGTTCAACCCGGAAAAGGTATGGAGTATGTCCTGAAGATCTTCGGCGGTGAAATCGTTGAAAAGTTTATCAACGCAGTAAAACCTTGCAAAACCCGATTGCAGGGGAAGAAAGTTGCTGAGCAGCGGCGCCCCTCCGGTCCGGATGATCAGGTCCACGGGGGTGGAAACCTGCAGATAACCGGCGAGCCGTGTTGGGTCCGGGCAGCGGTTCATTGCTTCCGCGAGTTCTTCCCACGGGTCGTAGGCAATAAGAAGATTCAGCCGGGCTTTCTGACGACCTGCAGATTCATTTTCAACCTTTTCGATCAATTGTCTCAATCCGGAAGGTAGGATGTCCCGGTCGCCGGCCATAACTATTTTCAGGTCAAGATGAAGGGCCATCAATGGGATCTCCTGTGAGAATGATGATTCCAGCGATTTCAGATAAGGGATCAAATCTTCCGGTCCGCGCCTGAAATTCTGAATACTGGAGAGATAGACCGAAACCTCCTTCACGGAAGTGTAAATCAACCGCTCTGTCAGTTTCTGCAGTCTCAGGCGGGTTTGCAGGTAAGCCTCCTCCAGGGTAACCCCCTGTGCCTTTGCCCATCGCCGTCCTCCGTCGGGGATGATCCCCACATGGTATGGAATGGTTTCACCGGCAGGATGTTTATCGATATTTTCAAACATGACTTCTATTTTGCAGTTCCCGCAAAGCGGAAAAATTCAATGGCCTTCTCCGTATCGGTCTGAAAAAGCCAGGTGTCATTACCTGCCTGGCCGGCGATAAAGTGAAAACCCTGCAAAGATATGGTAAAATCATGGTGATGTTCCAGACATTCGAGGATTCCGGGAATGTCACCATCATTTTCAAAGTCCGGGATACTCCTGAGCAGCCCTTTGATCTCGGTGGCCCGGGTGGTTAATGGCTGACCGGGCAGATAGGTGGCGGGAATTTCTACATTTCCGAATCCTTTCCCCGCCATGGCGTGGCTGACGATCATCCGGTAGATGATCTCAAATGCGCTGAATCCTTCATCTGCCTTGCGGGTCATAGCCGTGATGGTTCCCGCCGGCCAGCTTCGGAAACCGCAGGCTACATCGGGTAATCGGATGTTGAGCTTCTCTCTGAAAAGCAGCACGGCAAAGAGGTTGGAAGCGAGTTTGGACGGAGGAACCGTTTCGGGATGGCGGAAGCGGTTCCCGATGATCATATAATCACTAACGTATCCATGAATAAAACCATCCAGAAAAGCCGGATCATGTTGTCCGTCGGCATCCATCGACACAATGCGTGCATACCCGTGTTCCGCGGCATAAGATTCCGCGGTGAGATATACAGCCTGCAACCCTTTCCGGGAATTATGGGTGCAATAACGGAATCCTGCCATTCGGATGATTTCCGGGGTGCGATCGGTACTGCCATCATCCACGACCAGCACATGGTCACGGAAGCCGATCAGTTTTTCCAGCAGCTTCCCGATCTGTTGCGCTTCGTTGAAGGCCGGAAGGACGATCAGGTGCGGGTTATCGTGCCTGATCGCTGTCATGGGTTGCTCCCGACCGGATCGGTTTGGGCGGCGCTGATAAACTTTCGCTTTTTATTCCAGTTCATGATCACCCCGGTGATGTAAAAAACCATGAAAGCGACCAGCGCCGATTTAGTCAGGTAGTTGATCACAGTGGCAAAATCGGTCTCCGCTTTCATGACCTGGAAAAACAGAAATGGTATCCAGAGGATCAGGGTGGGATGTTTTTTAGAAAGAGATATTACATTGATTATTACCCAGTTATAAAAAAGTGAGACCAGAAAAATGAAGGCCATTCCTCCCATGGTGCCGAAATTGGCATACCCCTCGCCGGCCAGGGAGATGTCCATGCTGGTAGTTTCGGGCAGGGGGGTACCGGTAAATCGTTCAAAATTGGCCCTGCCGCCGGCTTTGATTTTGCCGGGTGCAAGGATGCGGGGGAGCAGCGCGGCGCTCAGGGCGGTACTGATGGTCTCGCCCCTTACAAATGGTTGCTTTTCGGGCATGTAATTAAGGATGCGGGCAATGATCCACCCCTGGTTCAGACGGGCCCCCATATTCTGGGTGACATTGGATTCCAGCAGCATCCCCGGAGAAGCCAACCTTTCCTGGATGATCTCACGGTAGATCTGGTCGTTGGTTTTATCACTGGTGGCATACCAGGTGGCCATGCGGTATTCCTCTTTGGTCGATTGTACCAGCAGGATGAGGAACATCCCGATCCCCATCAGGGTGATTTTTCCCCACATGGGGATTTTGACCACCATGGCAATGACGAGGAAGGAGAGTGTAAACCATTGCACCAGTTCCCCGAACATCCCTTGCAGAACAGCGGCGAATGTGGCCATTCCCATGACACCTCCGAAGATTAGCCACTTGAATTTCGCCGTACCGAACAATACCATGTAAATTCCGACATACTGAAGGTTGGTGACCAGAAACATCAGGAAAGTGAGGCTCGATGGCAGGCTCTTGCTGATAAATCCGGCCGTGAGGCCGATGCCGATAAAAATATAACCCAGCCAGGGGTGAGCGGCCAGATATACTTTTACCCTGTCCACATCTTCATCGTCAATGATCCTCTCATTTTTCAGGGGATAATAGAGCCCCAGGATCATCATAAAACAGAAGGGGACGATGTAGTTCATATACTGCGCTTCCGGAACGGCCATGTAATAGAGTTCATCATAAGGCAGTACATTGTAGGCCAGTACCGGCCCCAGCACCCATTGAAGTATCGACATAAAAGCAATGAGATCACGGATCTCGATCCGTTTGCCAAGATCTTCGAAGAATTTCACAGCCGTAGCGGCAAAGAGCCCTACGCCGATTCCCGACATGAAATAGAGGCCGGTAAAGAGTTCGAAAAAGGCGAAAACTCCCAGGCCAATCGCTACCAGACGGATACTTCGATGGGAGATATACATGGTATGATTTCAGTGCTTTAAAATATTGTCGCGGAAACTGTTGCACACTTCACCGAACGACCAGGAAGCAATATGTGAGGTTGAAAATGCCCCCATTTCACGCAGGCTATCTTTCGAACGGGTCATCTGACCGATATATTCCGCGCACTGTTGGAGATTACCGGCATCCATGATATAACCGTTTTGGCCGGGGACCACGAGATCGACAGCGCAACCGCATTTGTTGCTGACCAGAATTGCTTTGCCGCAGGCCATGGCTTCATTCACCGCCAGTCCCCATGTCTCGCCGGGCCCCGCTGACGGAAGCGCGAGTATATCGCACAGACGGTACACCACAGGCATTTTGCTTTGGTTTTGAAAGGGGATGAAATGGATCCCGGTGTGCCCGGCTGCCTGCTCCTTCATCTCTTTTTCCAGCAGGCCGTTTCCTGCGAAGATAAAATGTATGTTGTTCCCGGTAAGCATCGCGGCCGCCCTGAGGAGGATGTCGGGATTTTTTTTCGGCTCAAATTTGCCAACGAACAAAACGACCGGTTCATGTTCTCCGATGCCCAGTTGATGCCGCCATGCGGCTGCTTCCGCTGCTTTGGTGCCGTCAGGGTCGCTGAAACGCTCGTTGTCAATGGCATGCGGGGCGAAAAAGAGCCTTTCGGGAGAAAAACCATGGGTGAGATAATACTGACGGTTGTTTTCCCCGACATAAAATGCATAATCCGCGCTGCGGTAAATATACCGGAGTACGGCACGCCGGGCCGCCTGTTTGATGCCTCCCGTTTCGTCCAGCAGGGTGGAGTCGCCCCGGAAAAATACCGGGATCTTCCCCTTGAAATTCTTCATGGCATTGTAGTGGGCATGGTAATTCCATCCGTAAACCAGCAAAGCCTCCGCGCCCCACGAGGAGATGCGCCGGTTGAGTTCCGGGCACACAATCCCTTTATAGGATCCGGGGCCGGGTGTTTTGGAAACATTTTCGATGAACTCGTATGGATAACCTTCCAGCAATGGAATATCCCACTCGATGACCCTCCCGAAATCCTTATCGAATAATGATTCCCGGCTCTGACTCCAAGTGTAATAAACCCTGATATCCAATTCTTTGTCGGTGTTCAACAGGGCGAACATCGGCGCGTTGTACTGGATCGGATGGGAGGAGATGATAGCCAGTTTTCGTTTCATGATCCGGTAATTTTGTTGAAAAATTCTACCTGCCGTCGTGTCGCCTCTCTGGCGGAATAGGGTTCGAATTCCTGCCAGTCGGTAGCCGGAGTGAATGGCAGCCTCCCGGCTATCTCCCCGAGGGCCTCCCTGACGCGGGGCGCTATCATTTCCGGTGTCTCTTCGTTGGTGAATGTGACACAGGCGCCGGCTCGGGTTCTGGCCAGGATCTCCACCACGCTGCTGTTTTCATTGAAAACAGCGATAAGTGGTTTTGAGGCAAGAATATAGGGATAGAGTTTGGATGCGGTGTACTGGGCATCGGTCGACCCCGGAATAAAGAGCATATCAGCATCCCTCAGTACCTGTAAGGCAGTAAAATAGGGGAGCCTGTCGGTGATCTCCGTCACCTGACCGGCAACGCCCCATTTTTCCGCGACCGGCTCAATGGTTTTTTGTCCCATGCCATCGGCGGCGTAACTGGTGCCGACAAAAAAGAACTGCAACCGGGAAAAAAGCCCCGGTTCCCTGTCAAGCCCCTCCCGGACCGCCCGAAACATACTGCCGGTGGCGAGGGCCATGTCGTGTCCGCCCCTGCCTATGTAAGCGATATTGATGTTTTTTTCATTTTTACGGAACAGGGGATTGTCGATCGTTGTAGTATCCAGGATGTCAAAGTCAACGGAAGCCCCGCCAAAAGGGATCACGGTGCACATCTCCGGGCGGATGCGCGGATAACGTTCTGAAAGGGTTTTCGGATAACCCGCGGAAACCGACACGATGCCATCCACCTTCTGCATGGCATAACGCTCCATGTATTTATCCATCGTGTAGGCGATCCGGAACTTGGGTGGGCGCTCGTTCCTGGGTTTGTCGAGATAAAAGTCATTCCGCCAGGGATCCTGCATGTCGATAATAAAAGGGATACCAAAACGCTGTTTCCAATACCTTCCCAGCACCATGACGGGAAAGGCCGTGGTGGAGAAATAGATCAGGTCATAGCGGTTCCGGCGGATCAGTTCGCTGCAGGTTTTGCAATAGGAGTAAAGGGAACGGTAGCCCAGGTTTCCCAACCCGAACTTCCGGGTCTTTTCCGGTTTCCAGGCAGGGATGCGGATAATTTCCGTGTCACCGGGCAGGGTTTTCAGCAGCAACGGATCTTCACTCATCTCAACAAATCCGGGTTCCACAGCCACCACGGTCGCTTTCCACCCCATTTCAGGAAAATAGGGAAGGCTCTGCCTGACACGGTGCATATCGGCAGCATTGATAGGCGGAAAATTAGGGGAGATGATCAGGAGATGTTTCATGGTCATCCTTTTTTCAAAATATGATCAATCCATTTTACCAGTAAAGGTTCCTGTGTTTCCCAACAGAAGATTTCCCGGGCAGCCGTCAATGCGGCAGCTTTGGCTTGCTGAAGTTTATCACGGTCGTTCAGCAGGTGGTTCAGGGCATTGGCAAGTCCGTTCCGGTCGCCGTTTCGGTAAACAAACACAGCATCCGGGGCCTTCTGCGCCACCTCCTTTTGTCCCGAGGTATCGGTGGCCACCACCGCGATCCCTGCCTGCAGGTATTGCAGAATTTTGTTGGTGATGGTAAGGTTCCGGCTGTCGGGGGTGTACTCTTCGGTTGCAAGTCCGATATCGTGTTCCGCAATGCGGGAAAGCAACTCTCCCGGCGAAACCAGCGGATGAAAGTATAGCCGGTGCCCACGCCCGGCCGGAAATCTCCGGACGATCTCCTCGCGAAAATCCCCAAACAGGTTCCCCCGAAGATGAAGTTCAACCGGTGTGATGACATCCCCGAGGCAATCGGTCAGGAATTCGATCCCCCTGCCCGGGCCGATGGTTTGTGAATACCAGTGAATGGAGGGCAATTCCTGGTCTTCCCTGTCGGTAAACCGGTGGTCGAGTTGGTCGCGGTCGGAAAAAGGAAAGGCGTTCAGTAAAACCTTCGGTGGCGGTACGCCGGCGAATTTGCCCAATGCCTCCCCCATGGAACAGGAAGTAGTGTAGGAGAGTACTCCTTCCCGCAAGGCGATCTTTTCATGTTTTTCAAGCAATTTCAGCGGACGTGTCCGGTTGGCCGCCGGTAGGAGGTCGTGGGAATACCAGTCTTCAAAATCAAAAGCCACAGTTTTCCCTTTTCGGATCAGCCGGCATCCGATTACTGTGCTGATCTCCTGATGGCAGGTATAGAGGTCGGCCTTTTCCGCCAGGGCAGCTTTCAGGTTGCGCCGGTAATCGTATCCAAGGGCATAGACATTTTCCCGGGAAAACCTGGCGATAGCCTCCCCGGCCAGACGGCGGATCAGTCGCTCCCTGAAACGGTAGGCGGCGCCTGCCTGTGCAGGGATCATATTCACCACCCCTTTCAGGGTAACCCCCGATCCATCCAGTAAACGTTGATCCTGTTCCAAAAGGTCGGGATAGGTGAATGTAGTCAGGACCACCACCTCATGTCCGGCCCGGCTGAGGGCAAGTGCCTCCTTGACCACGCGCGGATTGCGGCAGAGATGACTTTGGGTGAGGATACATATTTTTTTTCTCATGTTAATATTAACGTTTGACCAGCGTATGGATCAGCCGCCGGAAATCCTTGGCCCTTTTCCATCCGAACATTTTTCTGGTCATTTCGATTATGGAACCTCCCAATACCGGAATTTCCGGCTTTTTACCGGTACGGGCAACAGCTTCCTCGCAGATCCTGACCAGGTCGGGAAACCGGGGATAGGCATTGACAGCGATCTCCATATAAAGGGTAGCCATTGCCTTACGGTACTGCTCCGATTGGGTATGTTGTCCCAGGTATCCCCCCTTCAGGTTCAGGGCGAGCAGGGCGCTTTCGAGGTTTTCCTTCCGGTTGGCTTTGCCTGAGATGCTGCCTCCATGGAAAAACCGCCGGTAATAGTTGATACCTCCCGTGGTCCTGATCCCGCGTGAAGCGAGGACAGCCCGTGCAAAATACTCACCATCCTGATCAAGAAGCAGCTTTTCATTCCAGGGGCCGATGGTATCGGTGATCGATTTCGGGGTAAGCCAGGCGCTGGTTTGAACCATCCACCGCGGACCATTGCCGCCGTATAACCTGACGAGGAAACCGACCGGATCATCGGAGTCGTGGATCCAGAATGATTCATCCCGCGGCGACATTTTGAGGTACTCTTCTCCGTGCATGAAATGAACCGTTGGCGAGACGCCCAGGCAGCCCGGGTTATGCTCCAGCACATCAACCTGTGACGCGATCTTATCGGGGCTCAGCACATCATCGGCGTCGAGAAACTGTATGTATTTGCCCTTGCTGAGCGAGAGTCCCAGATTCCGGGCCACGCAGGCACCGCTGTTTTTCTGTTCGATCACCCGGATGGAACCGGAAACGAATCCCCGGGCAACCTTTGCCGTCTGGTCAGGGGAACCATCGTCGATCACGAAAACCTCCAGCGGCTCATGCTGCTGGTCCCTCACCGAGGCGAGGGTTTCCGCGATGAGCGATTCCGCCTTGTAGGCCGGGATTACCACCGATACCAAAGGTCGGGGATTACTCATGCCTCTCCTTTTTTAATAATGACTTCGCAGGAATACCTCCCACGATATCGCCGGGGGCCACGTCTTTGGTAACTACTGAACCGGCTGCCACGATGGCACGTTTTCCGATGGTGACACCAGGGAGCAGCGTGACGCGCGCCCCGACCCATGCGCCATCCTCCACGACCACTTTTCCGGTATGGACGCCGCCTTTCCAGGCGGCAAAGCTGTCGGCCCGGTAATCGTGGTCATGGGTGTAGACGATATCGAATGGCCCCAGGGCCACCTGTTCTCCGATGATTACATCGTCGCTGGTGTCGATGATGGTGTTATCCCCGATATTGCTGCCTTTCCCGATGATCAACCGTCCATCGTACCCTGGTTCCCTTGGGAAAATATTGCAGTAGGATGAAACGGAACTTCCGTCCGCCATCTCCACCCCTCGGCCATTCCTGACGATGGCACGGGTGAGGATAGCGCACTTTTTGCCCAGGCTGATGGTGGCATCTTTACCAGCGTGAATATTGGCTTCCGGATGGATCCGAGATCCTTCGCCTAGGATGACCCGGCTGCCGGGTGACAGTCCGATGGAGCAGCGTTTCATCAGCTCCACTCCCGGACCAATGGTCAGTTTTCCGCTTCCCTCCACGATTACCGGGAAGTGGATATTGACTCCTTTTCCCATTTCCGACCGGGCCAGGCGCAGGTTCCAGTACAGAAAGCGGGCAAACCTGACCCCAAGGTACCGGAAGTACATTAGTTTGAGACTGATAATGTTAACAAAGGTTTTCATAACCGTAAAATTAAAACGGGGGTTTATTTCGGGCAAGGATGACCAGGGTCAGATAGGAGAACGGGGTTTGTTTCCTCAGTTCGTGCATGATCTTGCGTGAATGGTTTTTCCCGACGCCGAGGATGTACCGGGCCATGTTCCATTGTATTTTCTGCAGGGCGCGGTTCCGGTCTTCTTCCGGCAACGGGCATCCGGAACTTTTGATCATCTCTTCGGAACATTGCAGGTATTTGAAAGGAACGGTAAGATCGGTGCGGTTGTGCTGCATCTCCTGTTCCTCATGTTCGCGGTACCATACCACGCCATGGGGCATCAGCACCACCGGGAACCGTGCCGACAGCATATGCCACATTTCAAAATCACCGAGATACCTCCGTCCGGAAAATCCCCCCACTGCATCGAAAGCATCTTTTTTGATGATAGCTGACAACGGAGCCTTGTGGAACAATTGTTCCTGAAAATAGTGCCGTTGGTAAGCTTCGCAGGGCGAGAGCATGAAAGGAAAGATCTGGAATTTATCCTGCGGGAGCGACCCCAAGCCGTAACCTGCCTCAGGAAACCTTTCCATACCATCCACGAGTACCTGCAGGCCTGTCGGATAGATCAGGTCATCGGCATCCACGTATTTCAGGTATTTTCCCCGGGCGAGGCTGGCAGCTTTGTTGCGGTTGGGATAATCCCCGAGGTTTTTCTCATTGAGGATCACGCGTATGCGGGAATCTTCGGCGGCGAGTTCCCTTGCCATTGAGAGGCTCCGGTCTTTTGACTGATCATCCACGATGATCAGTTCAAAATCTTTGAATGTAGATGCCAGAACACTCCTGACCGCCTGTTCCAGGTACTTTTCGCGGTTATATGTCGTCATCAGGACGCTCACCATTGGAGATGCTGTTTCGGTCATACGATCATTTTTTGGGTTTCATTTGTCCCCCCTGCGGGGGATATCCGACAAAATACTGTTGTGACGACTCCACACCTTTTATTCCCCGGAGGTATGCATTCAGTGCAAACAACAGGGCGGCTGACCAGGAGGCTCCGACCAGGGAGAGGTTGTACCCGATCCATCGCCCCTTCTCCCGAAAGCGTAGTTTCTTCCTCATAAGTCTGATGATAATCAGCGGAATATGGGTCAGGGGATTTTTCGGGTAACGGATGTAATTATAGAATTTATAATTCTGATAAAGAATGATGTAGGTTCGTTTGAAATAAAATTTGAATGGCTGATGGTGGTAGTGGTATACCCGTGCCCGGTAGTCATACACCAGGGTCATTCCCCTGGACAGGGCATCCCGCGCCCAGAGTGTATCTTCCGAAAACATGAGCCGGCGGAAAGGAAGTTCTTCCAGCGCTGTCTTGCGGTACATGGCATTTACATCATCCCAGTTGCAGTATGGGTGCTGTTGCCTGCCGGGCAGTTTCCGGAACAAGTCAGGATCGGGGAAATGGATCCGTTCCGGCCGGGCCTCCGATGCCGGGATGAACCATTGGAGTGGATTTTTATCGGGATCGTGCCTTACGATTTGTTGACCGCATACGCCGGCTATTGTGGGATCGGCGAAGTGTCCGGCCATCATGGCCAGCCATTCCGGGGAGGTGGCAGTGGCATCCTGCACCGTCATGACCACCAGCTCCCCGCGGGACAGCTTAACCCCCAGGTTCCGGGTATCTCCATGGTTGAACTCTCCGGGTGGAATCTGGTGTACCCTGACCGGGTATTCCTGCAGGATTTGCATCGTGCCATCGGAAGAACCGGAGTCGATCACGATCACCTCCAGATGATCACGAAGGGTTTGCGAAAATATCCCCTCAAGGCAGGCACGGATGGTATCGGCGCCGTTTTTTACCGGTATGATCACGGATATTCTGGGATTGGTGGCGTCAGTTTCCATTCAGGCTGGTTTTTGGTAAGGGTGACGACCAATATTGGAATCCTGCCGGTACTGGCGGGTGATTTGCCGGATACGCCGGTCCATGAACGGGATACGGTTCAGTCGTAACTGATAAAACCGCAGGATACGAATAAGTTGCGCTGTATGCGGGGGCAGGAATACTCCATAATTGACCCCGAAATCAATGACCTCCCGGCAAATAGATCCCTGAAGTGTCCTGGCGGCACCAATGGCAATGTTTCCGCCCAGCAGGCGAAGATCATCCATGATAAATCCGGGATCAGGCGGCCTGCTTTCCGCGGTGAGGGCCAATGTGTGGCTCCGGAAAATGTCGAACCGGCTTTTTAGTTTGGCCGGGGAACTGATCTCTCCCTGGCTGATGCTTCCGGTCTCATGTTGCCGGTACCAGACATCGGGGGGAAGATCGTAGCATTTCAATCCCTTCAATCCGGCAATTAAGGCTTTAAGGTGAAAATCGACATCCTGCCAGCAGGCAAGGCCCTCGGTAAATCCACCGGTTTTATCCACTGCACTTCTACGCCAGATCGGCCCGGAAGTTTGCCATGGAGCATCCAGTATCAGAAACCGGTGGAGATCGGGTTTACCATTGTCGATATTCCAAAGCATTTTCCCGTCTTCGGGCCGGTTCCTGAACATCAGGATGGGAAAAACCCAGAAATCATGATCGGGGTGCTGCAGTATGGCCTGTGTACGCTGAAGCATGGCGTGGGGGGCCAACAGGTCATCGGAATCGAGAAAGATAAGGAAATCCCCGCGCGAAACGTTTATCCCGATATTCCGGCACACCGGTGCCCCGCGTGGCTCCCTGTTCCGCCGGATGTAGTGTATCCTCGGATCGGCAGTGGTCATGGACTGTACCACTTCGGCGCTGTCATCCTCCGACCCGTCGTCAACCACCCATGCCTCCCAGTTCCGGTACGATTGTTCCTGTAACGACTTCAGGGTTTCACACAGCAGGTCTCCCCGGTTGAAATTGGGGATAATGACGGATATGAGCGGTGTATAGGCAGCCATAGTTGTTCAGCACCATTATTGATTATTGCCCCTAAGGAAGGATTTCAGTGAGACACCCGTTTTGATCAATCGTTCGCTTAAAATCGGAAAAGTGAGCATTTTCCATGTGCGGCGGTCTTTCCAGCCATCACGAATGATCTCGGTACTATATTTGCGGATCTCGGTCCAGTCACCGGCATTGACCACCAATCCGTATATGTATTGCAGGTCTTCCCTGTAATCCTTTCCTTTTCCTTCTTTCCTGACGGGTTCCGCTGCTTCGGAGGGTGGCGCCGGGGGCAACGGTTCACCGCGCATGATCGGATCGGAGCCCTTCTCCCTGCGCTCCTTTGAATAATCCAGCAAAAGCTGCCTGAAATGGCGGATCTTTCCTGCATGCCTCCGCGTGGCTGATGTGCCGTGTAGTCGGATCAGATAAGTGCATTCTCCTAGGATGGCAATTTTGTATTTTTCAATCAGCCGGATCCAGAGATCGTTGTCTTCCGATACGATGAATGCGGTTCTGTACTTTCCGATGGAGATGATCTCCTCCCTACGGTAACAGGCTGTTCCATGGATCACCGGGGTGGTGCTGTCCGCACGGAAGTGGTCGAATCCAAGGTCAACCCGTTTCCCCCCGCTGAAAAAATCGTTCCTGGGCAAACGGTATTTCCAGGCCGGTTTGCCTCTCTCTGTCATGAACGCCGCCTGGTTGCATACCATGACATATTCCGGGTTCGATTCGAGGAATTTGATCTGCATCTCAAATGCACCGGGCAACGATACATCATCGGCATCGTGCCGCCTGACATATTTCCCCCGGCAAATATCCAATCCGTTATTAAGCGAGCGGGCCACCCCCTGGTTTTTCTGTACAACCGGCACGATGCGGGGATCTTTATAAGAATCGATGATTTGCTGGCTGTCATCTGTCGAACCATCGTTGATGATCACCAACTCGAAGTTATCGAAATTCTGCGACAGAATACTGTCCATGGCAGGCTTCAGGAAGGCTCTCCCGTTGTAAACAGGCATAAGTACGCTCAACAGAGGTCGCTTTTCCATAATCCTCATTTAAAACTCCATGATGATTGAAGGACGGTTTTGGCCCTTTTGTCGAAGGGGTATGGACGCAGGATGAAGGTATCGCCCTGTTTGATGGTGAAACGGATACAGTTCTCGATATAATCAAATGTGCCGTATGAGTTACCAAGCCAGAGTGATATATAGTATGTTGCCGGTGCAAAGCAGATGTTTTTCACCACCACCTCTACGGTGATATTGTCTCCCTTCCTGCTTTTTTTGATTTCAAATCCGTCGTCGGCGTTGGTGACATGACCGATAAATTCGTTGGAATCGTTCCTGATGTCGAGGGTCATATCGGTAAAGTCGATATGATCGTTGGCCCTGGCAGTGGCCACTACTTTGAAATGATCTCCGAGAAAAAGTTCATCAATGACAGCTCCGTCCATATTGGTCAGGCGATATTCCAGAAATTCGAAGTTTCTTGACCCGCTGCGGCGCAGTTCATTTTCATCCACCGTCATCTGTTTGTATGCCGAAGTAATGTCATGCACCTTCCCCTCCATTTTCAGGTTTCCGCTTTGGATCAGGATGCCTTTGGTACATAACTGTTCCACCGCGGTTAGGTTGTGGCTGACGAACAGAACGGTCCGGCCGCTCTGGGAAACCGATTGCATCTTGCCGATCGCTTTTTTCTGGAACTCCGCATCACCCACTGCAAGCACTTCATCCACGATAAGGATTTCAGGCTCCAGGTGTGCCGCCACTGCGAATGCAAGCCTTACATACATGCCCGATGAATATCGTTTGACCGGTGTGTCGACATATTTCTTCACCCCTGAAAACTCCACGATCTCGTCAAATTTCGAGCTGATCTCCCGTTTGGTCATCCCCAGGATGGCGCCATTCAGAAATATATTCTCCCGGCCTGTCAGTTCGGGGTGGAATCCCGTACCCACCTCCAGCAAACTGGCGATTCGCCCTTTGATTTTGATATTCCCGGTGGTTGGGGCTGTAACCCGCGACATCAGTTTAAGCAGTGTTGATTTGCCGGCGCCGTTTTTGCCCACAATTCCCAGCACCTCCCCGTCGCAGATCTCCAGGTTGATGTCGCGAAGGGCCCACACATACCGTCCATCCACTGTATCAAGGCGGTTGGCAACCCCCACTTTTGCAGTCGGATCCTCTTTGCCCCTTATCCTTGCAACCATCCGGTTCAGGTCGTGGCTAAGGGTACCGGTTCCCACGCTGCCAAGCCGGTACTGCTTGGAAACATTTTCGAGTTTGATGACAACATTCGACATGGAACTATATTTTCAGTTGATTTATATTCAGAACAAATCATCGTACGGTCTCAGACCGTATCCATAAAGGTCTTTTCCACTTTGTTGAAGATCACGATTCCAATGGCCAGCAACACGATGGTAAAGGCAAAACTGTAGAGGAGGTGCTGGTAATTGATCTCTCCGACCCCAAGCAGGGCGGTGCGGAAGGTCTCCACCACCGGGGTCATGGGGTTGGCCACAACCAGGAAACGGTATTTTTCCGGAATTTCCGACAGGGGATAGATGATCGGGGTGGCGTACATCCAAAGGGTCACACCGAAGGTGACCAGATGGGTCAGATCCCTGTATTTGGTAGTGAGGGAGGAGATGATGATGCCGAATCCCAGCCCAAGTCCGGCGAGCAGCAGTACCAGGAACGGAAGCCAGAGAATCAGGATGTTGGGTGCCACATCGGCTCCGCGGATCATGAAATAGGCCAGAAAACAGCATAGAAAAACAAACTGAATGATGAAGCTCACCAGATTGGATATCACCACGGAGATCGGGAGGGCAAGCCGTGGAAAATAGACCTTGCCGAATATGGAGGCATTTTTGATAAAGGTTTGGGAGGTGTCGTTCAGACAGGTTGAAAAATAGGTCCAGCCAACGATTCCCGACATATAGAAGAGAATTTTAGGAATCCCGTCGGTAGGTATGCCGGCAATGTTTCCAAAGATAATGGTGAACATGATGGTGGTGAGCAATGGTTGGATGATGAACCAGAGCGGCCCCAGGATGGTTTGTTTGAATTTGGATACAAAATCGCGCCTGACGAACATTCCGATCAGGTCGCGGTATTGCCAGAGTTCCTTCAGGTTGACATCGAACAGGCTCCTTCTCGGACGCAGGATCATCGTCCATTCATCGGGCAGTCTGTTGGCGGGAGATCCGGTTTGACTCGTGTTCATAAAGGTTGGAATAGAGGTTTGATCAGACATGTTTGGCCAGAAAATCGGCATAGGTACGTTCAATTCCTTCCCGAAGCGGGATGGAGGGAGTGAAACCGAGCGATGTCAAAAGAGAAACATCGAGCAGTTTTCGCGGCGTGCCATCGGGTTTGGAGGTGTCGAATACCAGTTCACCGTTAAATCCGGTAACCTCCTTTATCAGGTAAGCGAGGTCTTTGATGGAGATGTCCTTTCCCCAGCCGATGTTGAGAAAACGGTTTCCGTTGTATGTGTTCATCAGGAAAACCACGGCGGCGGCCAGGTCGTCCACATGCATAAACTCCCGCATCGGGGAGCCGGTACCCCAGATGGTAACCGTCGGGGCTCCCGCCACTTTGGCTTCATGGCATTTCCGGATGAGCGCGGGCAGTACATGGGAGTTCTGCAGGTCATAGTTATCGTTGGGGCCATACATATTGGTCGGCATCACCGCTATGAAGTTGGTACCGTATTGCAGATTATAATTTTCACACATCTTCAGCCCTGCGATCTTTGCTATGGCATAAGGTTCGTTGGTATATTCCAGTGTTCCCGTGAGCAGGTATTCCTCCCGGATGGGCTGCGGCGCATTTTTGGGATAAATACAGGAGCTTCCCAGAAAAAGCAACTTTTTTACCCCGGAAAGATAAGCCTGGTGGATCACATTGTTCTGGATCAGCAGGTTTTCATAAAGGAACTGGGCCCTGTACGTGTTGTTGGCCACGATCCCTCCCACTTTGGCTGCGGCGACGAACACGTAATCCGGTGCCGCCTCCGTGTAAAGGGCTTTGGTGGCCACCGGATCCATCAAATCAACCTGCCGGTAGGTGACCCCTTCAAATTTTGCCTGCACCGAACGGTAATCGGTCCCCATTATATGCTCAAATCCCTGGCTGAGCAGGTTCCTCAGGATTGCGCTGCCAACCATTCCGGCAGCGCCCAGGATCAACACATTGTCGCGTTTATTCATAATAATTCTTTATTGAAAAACCACCCTCTTTTAAATACTTGTCCCGCTGCATAAGCAACAGGTCGTTTTTCACCATATCCTTCACCAGCGAGTTGAGATCGTGCTTCGGGATCCATCCAAGCTGCTGACGGGCCTTCGTGGCATCCCCGATCAGCAGTTCCACTTCGGTGGGCCGGAAATAACGGGCATCTACCCTTACCACTACTTTCCCTTTGGGAAGCCGGAAATCGGGATGCTGACACTCCCTTACCACGCCTGTCTCGTTCACTCCTTCCCCTTCAAAATCAACCACAATGCCCAGCTCGGCAAAGGCAAGCCTGACAAAATCACGCACCTCGGTTGTCACCCCGGTAGCGATGACATAATCATCAGGCTTTTCCTGCTGCAGAATGAGATACATCGCCTTGACATAATCCTTGGCATGGCCCCAGTCGCGTTTGGCCGATAAATTGCCCAGGTAAAGCGTATCCTGGAGACCCAGGGCGATTTTTGCCACAGCCCTGGTGATCTTGCGCGTTACGAAGGTCTCTCCGCGGATGGGCGATTCGTGGTTGAACAGGATCCCGTTGCAGGCAAAGATGTCATATGCCTCGCGGTAATTGACCACGATCCAGTATCCGTAAAGCTTTGCCACCGCATAAGGGGAACGGGGGTAAAATGGAGTTTTTTCTGACTGGGGAATCTCCTGTACCTTGCCGTAAAGCTCACTGGTAGAAGCCTGGTAGAATTTTGTCTTCCCGCCCATCTTCAGTAAACGGATCGCCTCCAGCAACCGCAGCGTGCCGATGGCATCGGCATTGGCGGTATATTCCGCCGTTTCAAAACTGACCTGTACATGCGACATGGCCGCAATGTTGTATATTTCATCGGGCTGTGTCTCCTGCACGATCCGGATCAGGTTGGTGGAATCGGTCATATCTCCGTAATGGAGATAGAAATTCTTGTTGGCTGTAAAAGGATCCTGGTAGAGATGATCGATCCGGTCGGTGTTGAACAGGGATGCCCTGCGCTTCACTCCATGGACAATGTAGCCCAGTTTGAGCAGATACTCCGACAGGTAGGCGCCATCCTGACCTGTGACTCCGGTGATTAAGGCAACTTTACTCATAGCAGCGGGGTTATTGGTTTTGGTTCATAAATTCAGAATTTTCGGATCATGTTGATCAGGGATCTCCTCACCGCTATGGCAGCGCGCAGGGGAGCAGCAATTTTTTTGCCTTCCGTCACTGTAGCGACATCGCCGATCCTGATCTTTTGTCGCACATCGGTAAATACAATATTGACCTTTTTCATGTGGTTTTCGGTGGCTTCCGACAGGGCGGCGGCAAAGTGTTTCTTGGTGGTATGGTTATACCGCACCACAAAGAGGGTAGTGTCGGAATATCGGTCGAGCAGGTAGGCATCTCCCACAAAACCGATAGGGGGTGTATCCATGATGATGTATTCATACCGGCGCCTTAAATGGGCAAACAACTGATGGGTCTTCTCCGATTCGATCAGTTCATCCGGGTTGGGAGGAATGGGCCCCGATGTCAGGAGGTCAAGGTTTTTGGTGAAGGTCCTGCGGATCACGTCCTCTACCCCGATATCATTGATCAGGAAATTGGTCACCCCGGCATTATCATCCAGCCCGAAATGTTCCGCGATCCCGGGATGCTGAAGGTCGAAATCAAGCAAAAGCGTGCGTTTACCTGCCATCGCGTAAACCGAAGCAAGGTTCTTTGCCACGAATGTTTTCCCATCCTCCGCACTGGCTGATGTGACCAACACCACCTGCTCCCCTTTCCGGGGGTCGAGGTTGAGTTTTATCTTGATAATGCGAAGGGTCTCATTGAATAAAGAGTTCGCGCTGAGCAGCAACTTGCCGCCCCGCTTGTCGGTATTCCTTATCAGTGCCCCCACGACAGGCAGGTCGGTCAGCGATTCGATATCGTCCCGCGACATGATCCGGTTGTTGAGGATCACCACCAGAAAGAGAAACACTGCAGGGATCAGGATCGCCCAGATCATGGCATTGACATAGGCCGTGGTAGGGCTGGCCGACACCTTGCTGATCCCCGTGCTGCCTGCGAAATCCACGATCTCATGGTCGGAGGTGTTGCCCGCCCGCTGGATCTCCACTTCCGACTTCCTGCGCAACAGAAAATCATAAAGATTGTTGAACACATTGTATTTCCGCTCTATCTCGAGGTACTGGCGTTCTATCCCCGGCAGGAGCGCGAAATCGGCCTCCTTCTGCAGGATTCTCTCCTCCAGGTCTTCGATCTTCAGGGTTGTCGTACTGATGATACTGTTCATGTTCTCGATAAGCGCGGTCTTCATATTCGATATCTGCTCTTCCAGAACCTGGATGTAAGGATTTTGGCGCGATGAATTGGCGATCAGGTCTTCGCGCTCCAGCGATACGGTCGAGAGTTTCAGCACCAGGTCGGAAAAGAGGGGCAGACTAAGACCGACCGTTGATGGCATCACAACATCTTCGAAAGAATCGTGGGTTTTCAGATAATCGAGCAGATACTCGTAATATTTCCGGTCGGCGATCAGGTTCGATTTCTCTTTGGAAAGATCCCTGAGTTCATTCAACAACATGGCTGCCTTGGCTGATAACTGCATGAACTTGTTGTCTTTGCGAAAATCCTCCAACTTTGATTCCGCAGAATCCAGTTCCGTCCCCATCTCGGCGATCTGTTTATCGATAAAGCGGATGGTACTGGTCAGTATCCGGTTCTTTTTCTCCAGGTTGGTGATCAGGAACATGCGCGTCAGTTCGTTCAGGTAGTCTTTCTCTTTATCCTTGTTGGGGCCCGAAGAGGAGATGATCACCACCGAAGTGCCCTTTTCCGAAGATATGTTGGTCTTGTTCCGGTACTGGCTGGTTAACTGCGATATGTCATTGATCTCAAAGCCATATTCCTGAGCCGCATAATCAGCCGCGTTGATCCCCTCTTTCAGCCTGAGGGTGAAAGAATAATCCTTTCCCGCAACCTGTTCGCCGAACCGCAATGTCCGGGGATTGCTGAAGGCTCCGATCTTTTCCGACCAGATCCTGAACTTTTCACCGTCCAGTATCTGAACGTTGAACCGGGCCGACCGGATCTGCGCATGACCTGAGTCGGTCTTCACTTCAAAAGGGGAACGCTTATAAATTTCCTCCCAGATATACTTCCCTTTGGCAAAATAGGAGACCTCGAAATCGAGGTTTTCAATAATCAGCCTGATCTGGGCAAACGACTTGAGCAGGGCTATCTGGTTATCGATCAGTTTGGTGTTCAGAAACAAAGGATCGGCAGAAATAGAGCCGCGCTGGTCGAGCACCGACTTATTGCTCTTGTCTTCGATCAGTACCGAAGTGGACAGGCTGTATACCGGAACTACATACCGGTTCTGCACCGTTGCATACCAGTAGGCAGCGCCCATGGCAATCGCGAAAAGATACCAGTTCTTAAGGTACTTGGTGAGTATCCGCCTGAAATCGATCCCCCCGGCCAGGTGTGAACTTGCTTTTCCCACGTGCTATTGTTTTGATAAAGTAGCGACCAGCAAAGCAAAGGAGACGATAGTGGAGAGAACCGCAAGCGAAAAAGTCGGCGTGATGCCTATCGATTTCGCTTTCATGGGTTCGGCATAGATCACATCATTCGGATAGACGAAAAACATGTTCCTGCCGATCTGGTCTCCGCTTTTAACATCCACCACATACATCTTCCTGACTCCGTTCTCGATGCGGAGAACCTTGATGGCCCTTCGTTTCGCATAATCGGTAAGCCCCGAGGCAAGAGTAATGGCTTCGTAAATCCCCAATTTGTTCCGGGTCATGTTATATACTCCCTGTTTATTGAACTCACCCAGCATAAAGATGGTGTTATTGATCAGAAATATCTCCACCCGGCAACGCCCGACAAGCTTGGAAATCTGTGCCCTGAGGGTATCCCTCGCTTCCCGTATGGTCAGACCGCTGATGTGGATCGGGCCCATATAGGGAAAATAGATCGTCCCGTCATCATACACATGATATCCGACCAGCGCCTGGTTTTCATTGTTGAGATAATTCACACCGGCGAGTGGTTCCACAATCTGCGTGATCGGTTTTTCGACCGACAGCACGCTGATATATACATAGTCGTTGGGTTGAAGCCTGTACACCGAATCGGTGAAGGTCCTGCCCATGAAAGTGGTGGCATAGGTGCTGTCAATCAGCTTGTCATACTGCATCAGCAGGAGGTTCTTCTGTGGAATACAGGAGGAGAGCAGTGCCGTAGCGACGGCCACGATCATCAGCGGCAGCTTGAAAGGATAGCCGGATGTTGTGAAACGGGCTGTCATAGGTCAGTTTTCAGGTTAGTGTGGAACAAATATA
>CAYLVY010000003.1:0-16995 GCA_964387205.1 uncultured Draconibacterium sp. | reverse complement strand
ATTTTCAATAGGATTGCACCACCGGATGGAATTTACCTGCAATATTTATCAAGAAAAACCAGCAAATCGTTCCTGCCCACCGGTTTGACCAGGTGCGCGGTGAATCCGCCATCCCGGATACGGGCAGCCATACTTTTTCCGGCATATCCGGTCTGTACCAGAAACGGAATATTCTGATATTCCGGCCACCGCTGGCCAATCTCCTGTTTCAGCAGCATTCCGTCCCAGGGGGGAGGTAATCCTATATCGGTGATCACAGCGTTGAATACCGTTCCACGGTTATATTGCAGTTCGATAATGTTGAGGGCTTCATTTCCCGAATAGGCTATGATGGTGTCCGCAATGTTTTCGAGAAACATCTCTAAGATGGCTGCCGAAAACTTTTCATCTTCAATGATCAGTACCCTGAGGCCCTTGTTTTTCACCGCATTCTCCAGACTGACCAGATCGTCCATCTCTTCCGAATCTGAAGCCAGTGGCAGGGTAATATGGGCCGTCTCGCCCATATTGCTGCCGGTGGTAAAACCGATTTTTCCATCCATGCGGTTCAATGTGTGCAGCATCTCCAGTATCTCCGGATTACGGGCCACAAGGGGATTGGTGAGATCGTACTCCTCCTTCTGGTTTTCTCTTCTGATATAATTGATTACCCCCTGGGGGATGTCCTGTCCCAGGTTGTCAATGGCGATCATGGCTTTGCGGTTTGGCCTGTCCTCGCTGACAGTGATCCTGACATGATCATTGCGGGTATAAACCAGCGCCTTGCCGGTAAGGTATTTCAGCAATTCCAGAAGCAAGCCTTCATCGCTGAATATTTTCACATCTGTTCCCGGATCGACTTTCACCGGGATATTATGTTGACGGGAAAGATGATCCGACAGGATGACCGCTTTCTGAATTACCGGCTGAAGATGACAAATGGTCCTGTTGACCTCATATTCTTCCCTGCCGCCTCCTGCCTGGTTGAAGAGTTGCCTGAGCTGCGTGCCGCTCCGGATGATGGAATCGATGGCCCCGGAAAGTTTACGGTTCCCTGTGATGACAGTATCCTTCGACAGGACTGTGCTGAAGCCCAGGATACTTCCCAGCAGGTTCCGGACGCGGTGCTCGAAATCGCTGCTCCATACCGCCGGTTGGTCCGTTTTCGGAGGTTCCGCCGAAGCGGGAAACCTCTCCTCCGGCGCCCCTACTGTTCGCTTGGTACCCGCCGGGGTTTCCTGCTGCGGCGGGGCTTCTGTACAGGTGCACAGGAATTTCTGACCTTCGATCTCTTTGAAATCAAGGATGACCGGGATCAGGTATCTGCGCGCATCCACCAGGAATATCGGGGAGCGAAACTCCTGAAACTGCCTTACATCCAGCGGATTATCTTCATCTTTGCGGGTGATGAAAACATCCCTGACATGCAGGTCACGGATCTCTTCCTCCGCATAACCGGAAAGCACTTGTGCCGGTTTGTTCAACAAATGAAGATCACCGGCGGCATCCGTCAGAAAAACAGCCTCCTTCCGGCTTCCGATCAGCGACAGGTAATAATCGCGGTTGGCGAGGTTCTTCCGCTCGCGGATATCACGGTTCCCGAAAACAGATCGTAAGGCCATAGGTCAGTTGGAACAACGGTTCAGGAGTATATCCACAGCAGGGTCATGGCTGCCAGGGCAATGATCAGCACGATGATGAGAAAATGTTGCCGGTATTTCTGAACCTGCTGACGGTTGCGGTTCATCTCCTTCCGCAAGCGGATCGTCTCAAGGGTCTGGTTAATGGTCTTTAAAAGGTTGTCCATCAACTCGTCATCTTTTACAATGAAGTCAATAGCCCCCAGTTTCAGCATCCGGGTCGCCTCCCCGATATCGGTATTCGAAGTCAGCACCACTACCGGCAGGCTTTTGCTGATCCTGCGGATAAAGCGAAGGATCTTCTCACCGTTCATCGCCACACCGAGTTGACTTTCGATATAATAATCAAGAAGAATCATATCGGGGTCCTCTTCCCATTCGGAAATCATCGCCTCGCCCGAAATAAAGGTCCGGACCTCAAAACCATGCATCTTCAGCGAAACCTTCAGCGTTTCGGCAAACATTTCATTGTCTTCCACAATGAAGATCCTTACGGGGCTATTCTTTTCCATCTTTATCCTCCAGATTATCCATGATCAACCGGTTGTCACCCTGCATTTTTAGCGCTTTGTTCTTTAACTTTCTTCCCTGAAACCACGCCTTGATCAGTTTGTAAAGCGTAAGAAATTCAGAGAACAGGATCACTTCCAGAAACAACAACGGGGCTACCAGCGACATCGTTCCGGAGCGGAGCAGAAAACCGGTCATGATCAGCACGATATTGGCCGTGTAGAGCACTTTTGCCGACCGCGGGTGGTTAAATCCCGTCTTCATCAGCAGGTGGTGGATATGGGTCTTATCCGGACTGAAAGGTGATTTCCTGTTCAATATCCTGCCGGCAAATACTCGAAGGGTGTCATACACGGGCAGAATGAAAATGCTGAACACCATGATGGCAGTCTCGCTGTAATTGAAATGGGGCAGGTCGCCCCTGCTTCCTGTCAGGGCCATGATGCCTGCTGCCGACAGCAGGAAACCCAGCGACATCGATCCGGTGTCACCCATGAAAATTCTGGCAGGATGATAATTATATTTCAGAAATCCCAGCAGGGCTCCGGCACATCCGGCAGCGACCAGGGAGGCCCCGGCGTTGCCGGATACCATGAAAAGAATGAAAAAACCGGTCATGTCGATCAGTGCCAGACCGCCCGCCAGCCCGTCAATGCCATCGATCAGGTTGAAAGCATTGATGATCCCCACTACGATGAATACCGTGAGGATATACTGGATTACCACCGGTATCTCGTAAATCCCGAAAATCCCGTACAGACTGTCGATCAGCAACCCGCCATGTGCAATGATCAGCGCGGCAATGGTCTGACCGGCGAATTTAATCTTCGGCGACAACTCTTTCAGGTCATCGGCGATCCCAAGCGCTACCAGGATCAGTAATCCAGCCAGAAGATGGGTCATGAGCGATACATCACCTTCCAGAAACCATAACGGGGCGGTGACCAGGGTGCCTGCAATGATCCCAACCCCTCCGAGCCTGCTGACAGGGACTTTATGGACTTTACGCTCGTTGGGTTTGTCCACCAGATTAAACCGGATCGACAGGCGAATGATAAAAGGGATCAGGATCAGGCTGACCAGAAGTGCGGCAATAAATGCTGCCAGCGGGAGCAGGATACTTCCGGAAGCGACCTTGTCGAAAAATTCCCCGATGATGTTGAAGGATGACATACGTTCGTTATCAGTAGTTTAAATTTGCCGGTTTACCCATTCCGGCGGCATGAATTGTTTGAATTTTGAGGCATTTTTATTGAAGAGTGCGGCAAAGGAAATCAGTCCGTTGATCCGCATTGCCCTGATATCCTCCCGGCTCTTGCGAAGGATGTTCCGGAAACTTTTATTGCTTTCACCCCCCACCCTCATCCGGATCAGGATCAGAGGAACATAGAAGGTGCTGATGCTGAATCGCCCGAGAAACCGCAGCATCGATTCGTAATCGGCAGCAATGCGGAAGGTGGTGTTGAACCCTCCGTATTGCTCATAAACCGACCGTTTGGCATAAAAGGTGGGATGCGGCGGCATCCAGCCGGTCATGATCCGCACCCGGGAAAACTTTCCCGACCTCCAGAACCGGATGATCTTTGAAGTGTCATGCTGGTCAACATACACGAGGTCTCCGTAAACCGAATCCACTTTGAACCGGATAAAGGCTTCGGCGATCAGTTTGATGGTCTCGGTAGAGGCAAAAATATCGTCGGAATGCAGAAATCCCACCACATCCCCTGTGGCCAGTCCGATTCCCTTGTTCAGCGCGTCATACAAACCGTTGTCTTTCTCCGAAACGAATCTGGAAATCCGGTCTCCGTAAGACCTTACGATATCGCAGGTGCTGTCTTTCGATTTCCCGTCCACAATGATATATTCGATATCGGGGTAAGATTGCCCCAGCACAGATTCAATGGTGTCCCGCAGCGTTTTTTCGCTGTTGTAGGTGATGGTGATGACCGATATCTTCATGGCTTACGGGTTGAGGTAACTGAAAGATCGCCGGCCGGAGTTTCCGGGGCAGTTTCGAACACCCGCATGGCGACTTTCGCGGCCGGATTCCCCTGATAAACCGTCCAGGCGGCCATATTCCGGGTAGCTACTGAGTTCACTGCCAGCATGGAGTGGCTTTTACAGGTAATTCCCGGGCACACAATGCTGTGGGCACCAATCCACACACCATCCTCCAGCGTGATACGGCCCGTCTTCAGGTCGAAAGTGGGTCGACGGTAATTGTGGTTGCCACACAACAGCATTGCCCCCTGGGAGATGCAGCAATGGCTCCCGATGGTCACATCGTCGAGGTTGTCGATCCATGACTGTTCACCGATCCATGTGTGATCGCCGATATTTAGTCTCCACGGATATTTGATGTTCACCGATGGCTTGATATTAACCCCCCGGCCCACCTGTGCACCGAAAATCCGCAGAAGGAAACATTTGAGACCGGAAAATGGGAACAGCGCCGACCTGAAAAAGATAGCGTTGGTATAATACCATGCAACCTGCCGGATAATGCTTCCTCCCGGCTTGTATTGGCTGTTGTCGTATCTCGACAGGTCAGTGGTCATGATATCGGGTCAAATAACCGTTTGTTCTCCCCGAGCATTTCAGGGTTGTTGCAATATGCTAACGCAAATTTATATGCTTTCTCCGAAAAGTCGGCATGGCGGATTTGGTCGAGTGCAGCAAAAAAATTCCAGTTCACGGGTGAAGTCATCCGGTTGCTGCAACGGAATATCATGGCCGATGCCTTCTTTGGCCAACTCTTTCCAGGGTGTCTGGTCGCTGATGATCACCGGGCAGCCGGCCATGAAACTCTCCAGGATCGTATGGCCGAAATTCTCCCCGGTGGTGGGAAGCAGCATCAGGTCGTACTGCTGCAGCTCTTCCGGTATCTTTTCACTGTGGATGCTCCCGCGCCAGGTGGCAGTAATCCCGGCGGGCAGGTTGTCCATGATCTGTTGGCAACGTTGCCAATAAACCTGGTCATATACCGGGCCGATCAGGTCATAATCTATGGTTAAGCCCCTGCATGCCGATAAAACTTTCAGGGCATATTCCTGGTTCTTCTCCGGTGAGATCCTCGCTACCGTTACCACGCGAAGTTTTCCCTGCACTTTGGGACGCCGCTCCGGACGACGGGTGATCTTCCGGGGTAGTTCCCTGGCAAAGGAGATCTTCACTTTTTGTCCGATATGTTGCCGGATATCAATCGTTTCGTGTTCCGTCACCGAATGAAAAATGGTTCCGCGGTACAATCCCGCTAAACGGAACAAACGGAGAAATAATTTCTTCCGGAAGGGTTTGACCCCAAGCGCCCCCTGCCCCAACACCCCGTGCGGGGCGATCACAACGAGCGGAATCCCTGCCATTTTCGCCAGAAAAAGGGGAAGAATGGAAAACCACCACCCAAACAGGAGATGAATATAAATCGCATCATAGTGTCGCTCCTTCATCAGCCTGTACCATAAAACAGGACTTTGCTGCTCTCCGTTGGCATAAAAAATATGGACATTGGGTTCCGGATGGGTCCAGATTCCCGGTGCGATTCCCGGGTAGGGGGAGGGATCAGTGTAGTCGGTATTCCGGGTCACGATGAAGAACTCAAAATCCCCTTTCAGGTAATCCACCTGGTTCATGAAGGCACGGATGGTCCCGCCCGCTTTGTATCCCGGCCAGTAATAATCAGTGAAAGAGAGGATTTTTTTCATGTACTTTCCCGGATAAGTCGTTCATATATGCCGGCAAATTGTGCTCCGATGGTTTGGGGATGGAACCGTTTCACATTGTCAAATCCCCTCCGGACCAGTCGCTCCCTGAGTCCCGGATCGCCGGTAAGTTGTATGACAGCAGAACGGATTTCATCAATATTCCCGGCATCAACCAGTAATGCAGCATCGCCGGCCACCTCCGGAAGGGAACTGTTGTTGCCGGCAATGACGGGCCTTCCAATGGCATTCGCCTCCAGGATCGGCAGGCCGAAACCTTCATAGGTGGAAGCAAAGAGTACGATGTCGGCCTGCCGGTACTGCTCCAGTACCTCCGTATAAGGCAGGTTGAACCGGTTCACGTAATCGATCTTATATTGGTTCAGCATCGTCTCCTGTGTCTCCATGAGTTTGCCGATGATTACCAGCGATATATCCAGCCCTTGAAGCGCCGGGATCACCCTGTCCAGGTTTTTATTGGAGGTGGTTCCGATTTGAAGGATTACCGGTTTTTCAGTGTGAAAGGGGCGGGGAGAAGGCTCGATATCAGCAGATATACAGTCATATACAACCAGTATCTTTGGAGAAGGAATACCGGTAAGCCTGATCAGCTCCTTTTTACTGAATTCAGAGATAACAGTGATATACCTGACCCTCCATGCAGGCATGGTGAACCAGAAGAACCGGATGACTTCCCGTTTCAACCGGTTGCCCGACAAAAGGATCCGCAAATCGTGAATGGTCAGGATTGTTCTGCTTTTTCTCAGGAAAAGGGCTATATAGTGGACATCTCCGGTGATATGGTTCACATCTCCCTGATGAAAGGCTGAATCAACCGTGTTGATGATCCGGTTCCAGAGCCCGGTGCTGTTTCGCTTCATGACATAACGAAACGGTGTCACCGATGGTGGAAGCGCACCGATAATGGTGCCGAACAGCTCTTCAATGCTGTGGTGCCAGGGTGCATTGGCTCGCCGGAAAAAAAAAGTGGTCTTCATCAGCTATCTCTTTTGCCTGAATGGTCAGTCCTGGTCCGTCAGGAAATCTTTAACCTTTCCCAGTATCTTTTTCACCGGTTTGCCCTTTTCTTTCTGACGTTCCATCTCGGATTCAATCTCTTTAAGAACCGCCGTCAGCCTCGAAAAAGCGTGCTCATCTTTGACGATATATTCCCTCGCCCCTTTTTTGATCGACTGGACCGCTACTTTGACATCTTTCTGCCCCGACATGAAAATAACCCGCAGGTCCGGCCTGTAGGCGCGGATTTTCTGTAATACCTCCACTCCGTTGACCATTCCCAGTTGCTGGTCCATGATCACCACATCAGGCACCCGCTCTTCATAAACCTGTACCAGGCATTCCAGACCGTTGTCCACATGAATGAAATCGCTATACCCGCTTTGCTTCAGCAATTCGGTGATCATCGTGGCGTAAAAATGGTCATCTTCCACTAAAAGTATGAACATATTTAGGTTTGTTTTGGATTACAATGATAATAATTACTTTTGGAGCTGATATCACTCTGACAAATTTAATATAATTTCACCCGGAAATTCCCTGATTGTAATTTTATCCGGAAAACAAACCATGGAAACATCAACTAACCCTGTGAATTCCCCCGGCGGCTGCGATGAACAGATGTTCAAATCCAGGTTCATGGCCAATATGAGCCACGAGGTACGGACTCCCCTCCATGCTATCATCGGGTTGGTCAGGTTGCTTCAGGATACCAGGCTCGATCCGACACAGACAACTCTATTGCAAAACATTCGCGCCTCCTCCGAAAACCTGCTAAACCTGGTTAACGACCTTCTCGATTTTACCAAGATCGAATCGGGCCAGGTAGAACTGATTCCCGTTGATTTTAACCTAAGGGAGCTGATCCGTAAAGTGTACAATAATTTCGAATACATCGCGGAAGGAAAAGGGATCAGACTTTCGTATTATATAGAAGAACAGATAAATACATTTTACAAATGGGATGAAGGAAGGTTGAAACAGGTACTGGGTCACCTGATGAGCAATGCCATAAAATTTACCCATTCCGGTTCGGTGGAACTTCGGGTGACCATGGTAGGCATTGCCGGTAAGAAAGACCGCATCCGGTTTTCTGTCAACGATACCGGAATTGGCATAAGTCCTGAAAACCAATCCATGATTTTCGATATGCTCCGTCAGGAGGATGAAAGCATAACCCGCACAACCGGTGGGATTGGAATGGGACTGACCATTGCAAGGCAGATCCTTAACCTTATGGGCAGTAAAATAGAACTTCATAGTGTAAAGGGCCAGGGGAGCCGGTTCTATTTCACTTTGGAACTGGAGCCCGGTTCCGAAAAAAGGGCCCGTGCAAAGGGGGGTGTTGCCATGCCTGAAAACCCCACCCTGAAGGGTCTTCGCGTGCTGCTGGTAGAAGATAACAAATACAACCAGTTCATCGCCCAGGCCATACTGGAAAAGTGGGAAGCTTCGGTACATCTGGCTGAAGACGGAAAACAGGCAATTGATATACTGTCGGGAGCAAAATTCGATGTCATTCTGATGGATATTCAGATGCCGGTCATTGATGGGATTTCTGCCACCCGAATGATCCGGAAGGAATTAAAGATCAATACTCCGGTTCTTGCGCTCACTGCCAACGTGAATAAGGGGGTTTCGGAAAGTTGCATCGAAGCTGGGATGCAGGGATATATTTCGAAACCATTTGAGGAGGAAGAACTCTTTATCGGTATCCGTTCGGTGCTCACAGATTTTTTACCGGAACCGACAACTACAAGGTTGCCGCGGGGAGTACCTCAGGAGGAAGAACCTATCCCTGTACATCCGCCGGTTCCTGCCGGGTTGCCCCGTCTGGCCGATGTGACCCGCCTGGCCAAAATGGTGAAGAATGATCCCCGGATGCTCGGGACCATGATCACCAAATTTCTCGAACTGACTCCCGAATATGTGCAGGAACTGAAAACTGTGGCCGAAAAGCGCGACATCCATGCCATTGAAAGGGCATCCCACAAGATCAAATCCTCTATCGACCTTGTCTCCGGAGATACCGTCCGGAATCTGATTTTCGAGATCAACCGTATTGGAAAAACCGGCCGGGATTCAGAGGAACTCTATGCAATGATCGACCGGTTTGCTGTCTTGTACGAAACGCTCAGCCTGCAGCTTCAGGATGAAATACCGCGTTCCTGAATACGACGGTAGGCATCCAGCAGGTCGAATATCTCCGTGTCGGTTTCGGTATCCAGCTTCCGTGCAAAATGCGGCCTGGCGGCGATGATCCGCTCCGCATCCGCTGCGGTAAGAATGTTGGGATTGGGATTTCCCTTAACCCAGTCGATGAATCTCAGGTTGTTGTTGACTACCTGCGATGCAAACCGGGAATGGAGAATAATGGTGTGGAAAATCATCTCGTCCGGATGAATGGTCTTCTTCATAAAGCGCACTATCCCGCGATGTTCACGCAGGTACTGAAGCAGATACTCCAAACATGGCCGCGTCAGGGTCCACCACGCTGACCCGCCCCAGGGCTTCATCCCGTTGTAAAAATGTCTCTTATAACCTATCCTGTCACAGATTAAAGTGAAGATCCCCCCGGCCATCCTGACCCACCACTGCGGATAGTTGAGAAAGTAAAACCTTTCAAACCGAATCCGGGCTTTATGCCAACCATTAACGTCCAGCGGAACATGGTGAAGGTATTGGGTGTCCGGCGAGAGGGCCAGCAACCGGATCATCTCCTCAACAGGCAGGACAGGATAATCCTGGCCACTGATATAATAAAGATAATCGAACTCCTTCTCTTCTTCCAGAATTTCTTCCAGGGAATTTATTATCGCCTGAACCTGGCTGTAAAGCCTCCATCCGACTTCCACGTTGTTACGTATAATCCTGACATAGGAGGGCAGTGAAGTGAGATCCAGGTTGCTTTTTTTATCCGCGTGCAGATAGATTGTTACCTGAGGATGTTGCAATGCCCGGATAAGCCTGACCACCTGTCCGGTATTCCTGTGGGCAGTGATCAGAAAAACCAGCCTGGATTGTTTTTCGGTATGAGGGGCCATCGGTCTCGGTTCCGACGGTAAAGGTAAAAAATTTCCGGGGCTGTGCCATTAATCTCCATTTCGGTTTTTTTGTGAAGTAAACCTACTATATAACTAATTTTAACTACTAGATAACGTGATAATTATTTCTCGCAGTGTTTCGCAAAGTTGTCCGCAGAGTTCCGCTGATCCTTTTTTCAAGTACCTCCTCTGCGAAACTCGGCGAATGACACTGCGAAAATCTGCGTGAAATTTTTTGTTATCTGTCCTGATGTTCCCAGTTGTTCTACTGGGAGGAGACTCTCCGGGAAACTATAAAAATTCTGGATCAACGTCGGCCACACGCAGACCTTCCAGGTTTTTAAAACCTGGAAGGTCTTTCTAAAACATTCAGGGCGCCTGGTATAAATACTCGTCGTTGCGATACCCCGACTTCGGCTGAAACCAATCGTAGTAATTTTGTCCCGAACTGACGCTCCAGGGAACAAACTTATTGTATCCCAGAAGAATTGGCTTTTTCTCGTAAGGATAATTGAACTGGTCGATGATGTCAAACGCCCATGGGAGATTATTGGCATTGACATAATACCGGTTCATTCCCGGATTGCTGTTGTCATCTTCGGTCCCGAATTTGGACATATCTGCCAAATCAGTGGGCGGTTTGTTCACCAGGTGGATCTCCCGGCCACGTTCCTTGTTGGCAATGACAAAGGGATTATAGGGCGGAGTTCCCAGCGTGCTCAATGGAACCGGTGTATTGAAATCGATGCTGAGGTTCATGGTCACCGGCTGTACATAGACAGAACCCTGCGAGGTGTTGACACCGAGGTAAGGGTCTGAACTGGGCTTGACCAGAACCTTGTATCCGTTGTCAAATACGATGATGGTTGCTTTCGATTGCCCGGCCTCTGTGCCATTGCCGGATACCGTGATGTAATTGTCCGTAAGCTGGGTCCCCGACACGGAAGCGATCAGGGAGGGCGCCACCGGGAGCTGGATCCCGAATCCGTTCCGGTATCCTGCCCCCATGGCACGCAACGTGAGCGTAGCATCAACCGAGACCACCTTGTTCTGGCCATTGGTCACCTGGTTGAAATTGTAATCGATCACAATGTCATTCATGTCGTAATCTCCCTGTCCGGGCCAGAGATCCTCGAAAGCCAGGGTGCCGAATGTGCCCTGGGAAGGATAATAGTTGTTGAATGCCTGGTTGGGGTCACTGGGGAAATCATCAAAGGCGTTTGATATGCCGTCACCGTCAGAATCGGGCTGCGTGTAATTGGGAAGTGGGATGTTGGAGGTCACCACCGACTGGATCGGATCTGCCGATACATAAAAGATCGCATCGTTGAAATCATTGTCGGAGCTTCCGTCGCGACGGATATCCTCAAATCCGAGAAGGAATTTTCCACGTCCGATGTCATTGCAGAAAATCACGTGCTGTCTCAGGTTCGGGTTCGATTCCGGATTCAGGTGCTTATCGGAAAAAAATCTGCCATTTCCATTCGTAATGGTGCCATTGTTGAATCCGTTGGCAATGAGCATCCATGCAATCTCTGTCCCCGGGCCGAATTGTCCGAGGTAAACACGGTTGCCCGACTGTAAACCGCCACCACTGCCGGCAAAGGAGACGTTGGGGAATATGATCCGGATTGTATCGATGGCATTGACCGTTGCCGGGGGATTGTTGGTGTTGTACTTGTAAAAACCAAGTACGTTTTTATAACCGGCCCCTTCGTGAACAAAGGTTACCCATACGTTGCAGGCCTGCGTCAGCACTATATTCTGCTCGTTGGAGGAGAGAAAATAATCCGGCCGGTTGACCGGGGCGCTGAAATACTCCGGAAGGGTGGAGTTGATATCGTTCAGCATGGCGGCATCGATCACATCGTTGACCGGAGTGAGGTAATTGGGTACTCCCTGATTGTTGTATGTGCCCATGGGAACATAAACGAGGTTGGTACTTTTAAATATCCCTTCGCCACCGCTTTTCAGGTTTTGTGGTTCCGATTTGCCTCCGAGGGTCAGTTTAACGGTGCCATTCACCACCTCCACTACCTGCATCGACGGGAAACCGATCGCCCGTGTTCCCACGGCAATGGTTTTCATATATGCCGGTATGCGATAATCCGACCGGAAGTAACCCTGCGCATCGGTAATGCCGCTTAAGATGCTCTTTCCGCCATTTTCGGGATCATCGGTATAAAGATCCACCCGCATGCCGGGAACCGGCGAATCCTGGTTGTCCAGCATCCGGATCTCAATATTCACGGATTGGCTGGTGCTGAATGTAAAAGAAGGATCTACCTTTAATTCCGACATCGAGGTTATCTGGGGTTCGGCAGGGGGCTCCTCCTCCTTTTTCTTGCAGGAATTCAGTAATATTATAAAGGCTGATAATGCAATTAGCGAAACCAGCAGCGATCGGTTGGGCCTGTTCATGGTAGTAGTTTTTAAATCATTTATCTACTTCAAAGATATCAACTTTCTTGCCAAATTGAAATACTAAACTTTCATATTTTTAACATATTGTGAGTGAATAAAATAGAGTGAAATGGCGTCCGGGAAAATTTCCAAAAAATGGAATCAATCTAAATTAAAGAAAAATTCCCGGTACGGACATTGTCTTCCATTACCTTTCGACGGAATTGCAGCGATATTAGTATAGAATAAATTCGGCCGGGAACGTATTTATTTCGTAAAGATATATTATTTTTATCGCGGTTTTAAAAGCGCATTCCGACAGAAAGGAATCTTTTCGCAGTAAACCCATTGATCCGATGAAAGTAAATCTTCGGTGGCTTGGCCCTTATCGCGTCCAATGCCTTATTATGATCTTTCTGTCCATCTTCCGATATGCCTTCCCTCAGGTACAGACCAACATGGGGCAGGATTTCTGGATCGCTTTTCCTCCCAATACCAACTATCAGGAGATCAAATTGTTCATATCCTCCGATGTCGGCACCACCGGTTCCGTTGCCAGCGCAGTCCCCGGGGTTGATCAGGACTTCTCCGTTACCCCTGGCACGATCACCGAAATACTATTGCCAACCGGAGTCCAACTCTCCGGCTATATTGAAAACAAAGGGATCCATGTCACAGCCAACAATCCGGTATCGTTGTATGGCCTCAACCGGATGACGGCCTCCACCGATGCCTATCTCGCCCTGCCGGTACCCTCGCTGGGAACCGAGTATTGGCTTTTGACCTATAAAACCACCTTTCCTGTCATGGGTAGTTCCCTCACGGTAGTGGCGACGCAAAACAATACCATCGCTACCGTTTACAATGCTTTTAACGGCTCTACCCAGGATATCACACTGCAACAGGGTGAAACCTATCATGTGATATCCTCCGGCGCCGGTTCCGACATGAGCGGAAGTCATATCCTATCCAATTATCCGGTTGCTGTATTCGGATCTCACAAAACAACCCAGGTTCCACAGGGCTGTTCCGCCGCCGATCATATCATCGAACAAATGCAGCCGGTGGTTTCCTGGGGTACCAATTACGTGACCGTAGCCACCGCCGGACGCGATGGCAGCGGCGATCTATACCGTGTTCTCGCATCCCAGGATAATACGCAGCTTTCTGTCAACGGCACCCCCTTAACCACCCTCAACCAGGGTGGGTTCTATGAGACCGAACTGGCCGGCCACAACTCCTTTACCGCCAATAAACCGGTTTGCGTGGCACAATTTGCCAAGGGGATCATGTGCACCGGAAATATCACCGGCGACCCCTTCATGATCATGATCCCCCCCAGGGAACAGTTCCTGACCCACTATACGGTCAGTACCATGACACAGTTTGCCTTCCATTTCGTCAACCTGGCCGCACCTGATTACGCAGTGGGAACCATCTACCAGGATGGCGTCCTGATCCCGGCGGGCGACTTTACCCCCATCGGCGCTTCGGGTTTTTCGGGGGCGCAACTGGCAGTCACCGAAGGGACCCATACCTTCAACAGCGTCCATCCCTTCGGCGTCTTTTCATACGGTTGGAATCCGGCCGATTCATACGGCTACGCAGGTGGTCAGTCGATGTCACCGGTCGGAATCATCGACTCCATCAACCTTGAACCCAATACCGCCAGCGGTACCCTCAACGTGACCAGCCTCTGCTTCACCGCCCACGTGATGGACCAATACCTCATGCCGGTTGCAGGCATCCTGGTGAGCTTTCACATCAGCGGTCTTAACCCCCTCACCGGAACAGCCTACACCAACAGCAACGGCGATGCAACCTACTGTTACACCCAGACCGGAGCCACTGCCGGAGTGGACGAGATCTATGCCGAGATCATTGGCATCCTCTCCGACACCGCGCTGGTGACCTGGAATCCCCTGCCATGCATGAACCCGTCCGAAGGGGGAACGATCGGAGCAGACCAGTCGGGTTGTCCGGAATTTCTTCCCGACATCATCAATAGTATAGCTTCCCCGGTGGGTTTTACCGGAAATCTGCAGTACCGCTGGCAGCAATC
Organism: uncultured Draconibacterium sp.; assembly: GCA_964387205.1. Classification (GTDB taxonomy): domain Bacteria; phylum Bacteroidota; class Bacteroidia; order Bacteroidales; family FEN-979; genus CAIVAT01. The sequence goes on along the minus strand of CAYLVY010000003.1, from coordinate 2,642 downwards.
TGTAACCGGTCCTGCATCCGGCTTCTCCGATATCGAAAATTCTGATCAGGATTCCTGGAGCCCTGGCCCGATAATAGTAACCACATGGTTCAGGCGTCTGGCCAGTGTCGACTGCATGCCCGACTGGAGCGGTGCAGCCCCGTCCAACGTAATCATGATCACCGTTTTACCCACTGTAACCCCCAACATCTCCATCAGCACCATTGCACCTGTCGTGTGTCAGGGAACCGCTGTCCAATACTCGGCAATAATCACCGGAGGAGGGGCCCAACCCGCCTTTCAATGGCAGGTAAATGGTTCGGCGATGGGAACCAACAACCCCTCCTTCACCTTTATTCCCGCCAATGGCGACGCCGTAACCTGCACCCTGACCTCTTCCGAATTGTGTCCCATTGTCAATCCGGTAACCAGCAATGCGTTGTCGATCCAGGTACTGCCGTTGTTGCCGGTCTCTGTGACCATCATGGTTGCATCCAACCCGGTTTGCCAGGGAACACAGGCCCTCTTTACCGCCAATGGTGTGAATGCCGGCCCCAATCCGCAGTTTCAATGGAAGGTCAACGGGATCCAAGCTGGTACGGGAGGTGCTTACTTTGCATATGTTCCGGCTAACGGTGATCAGGTAGCCTGCATCCTCCAGTCTTCGGAAACCTGTGTCATCGGCAATCCGGCTGCCTCAAACCCAGTTGTAATGGTCACCAGGCCTGTTCCGGTGGTGACTTTCTTACCGTGCTTTGACACCATTACCAGAATCAATGCCCGACCTTTCCGGTTGCGGGGAGGATTGCCGGCCGGAGGCAGCTACTCCGGTCCGGGGGTCAATTCGGAAACCGGGATGTTCCATCCCGCGGTGGCAGGAACCGGCAACCACACGATCATCTATACTTATACCAATGTCTACGGCTGTTTTGCCGGAATGCAGCGGCATATAAGGGCATACCAGGATTTAACCCAGCCATGCGGCCTTCCGGTGACCGATCCCCGCGACAACCGCGTGTACGCCACCGTAATGATCGGATCCCGTTGCTGGATGCAGGAAAACCTGAACTTTGGATCTGCTGTCAGCGATCTCACTCCCCAGACCGACAACTGCATTCCGGAGAAATATATCCGGAATCTGACTCCTTATAAGGAATATGCCTTTTACCAGTGGGATGAACTGATGAATTACGACGCTGTTCCGGGCGTGCAGGGATTATGTCCCCCGGGCTGGCATGTCCCGTCGGAGGTCGAATGGAATGACCTGCTTACTTTCTACATGGGCCCGGGACAGGCCGGAAAACCGCTTCAGGAGGAAAATCCTGCAGGTTTCAGGGCGCAGCGCACGGGCGTGAACTATATGGAAAATACTTGGAGTTTTTCCGGTTTTGCCACCCTGTTCTGGTCTTCATCATCAGGAAATCCTTACAGTGCAGTCTCTCGCGGCATGAACGCCGCCAACCATTCAGTCTCCTTCTACGAGGCCTCCCGGGCCAATGCCTTCCCTATCCGGTGTGTCCGCGACTGAATAAGACGTGGGCCCAACAGGACTTGAACCTGTGGCCAGCTGATTATGAGTCAGCTGCTCTAACCGTCTGAGCTATGGGCCCGGAAAACCGGGATTGGGCATCTCGGGGAGAGATTTTTAATTCCGGTTTCCAGCGTGCAAAAGTAGGGAATAATTGCGAACTTTGCAAACCATTCCTCCATATCCGGTCTTATGAACCCTTCGTTTCGTCTCTCTGCCGCCCTTCCGTTCCATGCCGGGATTAAAAACATCATCTTCGATTTCGGCGGTGTATTGTGCAACATCGATCCCGGACGTACCGAAAAGGCGTTCGGCGAACTCGGCATCCGCGCCTATGATACCGCCCGCGCCATCTCTGCTACCAATGGCGTGTTCGAACAACTCGAAACGGGCGCCATAACCCCCGGTGAATTCCGGAACCGGCTGCGTCCCTTTTTCCCGGCCCCCGTCAGCGACGAAACCTTCGACCGCGCCTGGAATGCACTCCTGCTCGATTTTCCGGAACCCCGTCTCCGACTCCTCGAAAACATTCGGAACCACTACCGCATATTCCTCCTGAGCAATTCCAACGAAATCCATTACCGGAAATACGCCGCCGATTTCTCTGCACTCTATGACTATCCCGACTTCGGCACCCTCTTCGAAAAAGCCTGGTTCTCCTTCCGGATAGGACTTAAAAAACCCGATCCCGCTGTGTTCCGTTATGTCCTTCAGGATAAAAACCTCATCCCGGAACAAACCCTCTTCATCGACGATACCTGCATCCATACTGAAGCGGCCAGGCAAACCGGCATCCACGCGTATCACCTTAAAATCAACGACGGAGAATCGGTGCTCAGCCTTTTCGAATGAAGCATTACTATAGGGAAAGTTCAAATTGTACTTGACATTCAACGCTTTTTTGTGTAACTTTGCCGCCCTTTTGTTAAAACAGGCAGAGACGTATGAAATTATCGCAGTTCCGATTCCACCTTCCTCCCGAACTGATTTCCAACCACCCTTCCCCCGACCGTGACGATGTGACAATGATGATCGTGGATCGTAAAAAGCAGACGATCGAACACGGCCATTTTAAAGATATTCTCAACTATTTTGGCGAAGGGGACGTATTCATTCTCAACAACACCAAAGTATT
>CAYLVY010000002.1:58191-89017 GCA_964387205.1 uncultured Draconibacterium sp. | reverse complement strand
ATTAAATAGCGAAGTAGCGAAATAGCGAAATTTTGGAGCACTTCACCAATCACTATTTTTTCTGTATTGAATAAAAATAAGTAATTTTGTTCAATAGATTAATAAATAATGCTTAACCGGATTATTAAACAGCAGCAGGAAGAGCGTGATACTTTGCTGTCACAGCAATATATCAACCGTATTGACGATCGCCAGAAAGCTGATTATTTGGCTACAAATCTGATAAAACTGATCACGGGCCCCCGGAGAGCAGGAAAATCGGTTTTAGCGCTTCAACTGCTTACAGGACTGAATTTTGCCTATTTGAATTTTGATGACGATCTGCTCCTGAAACATTTTGAGGAAGATGTTGTCTTCCAGACCATCCATGAAGTGTATCCTGGTTTTGGTTATTTACTGCTCGACGAAATTCAGAATTTACCGGATTGGGAATTATGGGTCAATAAATTGTACCGCCGGGGGATCAACCTTGTCATAACCGGATCCAATGCCAGGCTTCTTTCTCATGAACTGGCCACGTCGCTGACGGGGAGGTATTTACCGATTACAGTTTTGCCATTTGGTTTTTCAGAGTTCATCGAATTCCATAGACAGCCTCTTCCCGACACCCGGGAGATACTGACACCGGCCAGGTTGGGAGGTTTGCTTGGTTTGTTGGCGCTCTATCTGACCAATGGCGGGTTTCCGGAGACAGTTTTAAATCCGGCGATACTAAAAAACTATCTGTCATCGCTATTCGATTCGGTTTTACTCAAAGATATCGTTAAACGGTTTCGGATTCGCCAGTCACAACAACTGTTTGATCTCTCCAATTATCTTTTGTCAAACTATACAAATCCATATTCTGCCAATCAGCTCAAAGCAGAATTGAATTTTAACAGCGTTGCAACGGTACAGAAATTCATTGGCTATCTGGAGGAACCCTATCTGTTTTTTAACCTTACCCGCTACAATAATAAAATCAGGGCCCAGCAGAAATCACCATCAAAAATTTACATTGTCGACAATGGGCTGATCAAAACAAGGTCGTTTGAACTGACTCAGAATTATGGACGTCTGCTTGAAAATCTTGTCTTCATTGAATTGCTGCGACGAAATTTCAGGCCTGGACTGGAGTTGTTTTATTACCGTTCGCGAAATAATAAAGAGATAGATTTTCTGGTTAGAAAAGGGCACACCGTGGCTCAGTTAATCCAGGTGTGTTACGATATCACCCAGACAAAAACACTTAATCGCGAAACCGCTGCACTCAGCGAAGCAGCAAGGGAACTTGCATGCGCCGATTTACTCCTGATCAATTGGGATAAGGAGGAGATCATCGAAAAAGATGGTGTCAGAATACAACTGCTTCCTGCTTACCACTGGCTGTTGGATTTAAATTGCGAGATAGCGGGATAGCGAAAATAAGTGGTAAAACGGTAAAACCAGCGCTTATCATTAATTGCCTGCTTTTAATGATCATGGTAAATGAAGTAATGGTTTTTTCTCTGTGGTTCTCTTTTTTAACTCCGTGTAATTAATTGTTACACAGAGGTATTATGTTTGCAAAATAAAAGCATAAGCTAAAATTTCTAATTTGGTTTTGAATTTTCTAATACGAAAACCACTTAAAAACAAAGCTTATGCGACGCGAAGTTACAAAAGAATCCTTTTTTATTGGTATTGATTTTCACAAAAAGAGCTGGAAAGTGACCATTTTAGGGGAGCAATATGCACATAAGACGATGAGTCAGGATCCGAGGGCATCAATACTGGCCAGGTATCTTAAGTCTCATTTTCCAGGAGCCACCTATCAAGCTGTTTATGAGGCTGGCTTTAGCGGATTTACCTCCTGTAGGGGGCTGAATCAATTAGGCATTGACTGTATTGTCATCCACCCTGCAGATGTGCCAACCAGCCAGAAGGAGAGGCTTCAAAAAACGGATAAATCAGATAGCCGGAAATTGGCCCGGGCATTAAGGAATAGAGAGTTGAAAGCGATTGATGTTCCAAATCAGGAAATGGAGGCCGACAGGGCCCTGGTTCGACAACGTTTTAGATTGGTGCAAGATATCAGCCGAACCAAGAATAGGGTGAAATCATTGCTGCTTCAGTTTGGCATCAACATTCCTGAACATATTTCATCCGTTCAATCCCGGCATTGGTCCAAAGTTTATACCAACTGGTTAATGAGCTTCCGGTTGAAAAGACCAGTTTAAGACAGGTTATTGATAATTATATCAATGGCGCAGAAAACCAGCGCAAAGAATTGTTACTGCCAGCAGAGCCCGCTTCCGTTTATTTTGACAAGTAAATATGCTTCTTTATTGTTTATATACAGCAATATCACTCAAAAAGCCTATAATGACAAAACCAAAGAAAAAAAAGAAGCTCAAAGGTTTGGTTTGCAACATAGAAGTTCCACAGAATGTTTTCATCACCACGCAATTTCCTTTTATGACTGGATTTTCCATGATTAAAAATCAGCGTAAATCCTTCAAATCAGCGTCATCAGAGTTCTATTAAATAGCGAAATAGCGAGGTAGCGAAATAGCGAAATTTTGTAGCACACCACCAATCAACAATCACCAATCAATGGCACACAAATGACGCAGATTCAACTGATTAACACAGTTCAATACCTGTTTTCGTTATTTCACAGGCAAAGGGATTTTCATTATTGAAATCCTTTTCACCTATCGGATGCGGTTCAATTCTTAAGTCAATTTTCCTTCTTAGCCGCATTAATTGCATCTGAAGGGTGAAGAAATCTTCCATTTTGCCCAAAACAAGTGCAATATCGATATCACTATCTTCCCGCTGAACCCCCCTTGCATAAGAACCAAAAAGAAACGCTTTCTTTAAATCCATTTCAGCAGGAATTTGCCGGACAAAGTTTTTTGCCGTTTCTAAAACTGACCGATCAACCATTTTTTCAGAATTTCTATTTTAGAGACCCATTCTTTTGTAAATTCAAACGTACATCGTTGTTGGAAATTTTGTTTATAACTGTCATAGCGGGCGTTGAGATTGAATGTAGTGATTTCATCCAACCATTCTTCCTGTTCTTCTGTGGTATCCAACTCGGTTTTTCTCGCTAAACGAAGCAAGTCGTGTGAAAAGATGGCATGCTTTTGAAACTTTTGGACATATAGTGCCTTTAATAGCTTCTCCAAAACAAGGTGTCCCATAAACAAAGCCCAGCTAAAATCCTTAGTTTTTAGCAAATTCTGTAAGGTCTCCCAATGCTGGTCAGCGGATTGCCTCCAGTGGTTAATAACCTTTTCAGTATTTTCAATATGTTCATCCATTAAATACAAAATTAGGTTTTTTCAACGTACTTTGGTTCTTTTCCAATCTTATTTTTCTGATAAAATTTAAGTACAAGCCTCCCGCGGCTCCGTCATTCCCCTCCAAGTCGATCAGATCAAGGCCGGCAACGAGATCAGGATCATCGGGGGTGGCGGCCATGGGAGAGTACACTTCGGACAATACCCACCGGCTGAGTGTGGAGGAGACCAAAGAGCTGCTGCTTAAGCTGGAGTTACATTAAAATATCGAAACAGCGAAATCTTTGCGCAGTTGGCAGTTTATGTTTCAGTACATGTTTTTTTAATTTTTCATTTTGCATTTTTCGTTTCTCATCTTTCCCGCTTATCTGACGGCACTTGTGCTGATCGCGCTGCTGCCGCTTAATGGTCCCGATACGGCGATGGATAATGTATTTGTCCTTAACCTGCGACTAGATTACCTGCTCCACGGTGTGATGTTCGTCCCCTTCATGTGCCTGGCCCGGCGATCGCCTTACAGACAGCTTCCCGGCTTTCTGCTCCTTATATCGGCGCTGGCCTTTGCGGCTTTCTGTGAAATTATCCAGTGGCCGCTGAGCTACCGGGCCTTTAATATAAACGATCTGATAGCCAACCTCACCGGAGTGCTGGCAGGTTGGGTTATTTATGCCCTGTTTAGATAGACATTTGTTGTGGTCTTCGTCAGATGATTTTCTTATTCAAAGATTTTTTTAATTTTTTTTAACCGTTTTCAAGATAAATTTCTTATATTGCGCCATATTTCAGGTCCGTTTTTACAGGCGGATCGGTGATTGAAATGAATGTAAGGATGAAGCAATTACACTACATATCACTAAATCAAATAATTAAAAAAACTAATCATTTCAATTCAAACTCTTAGTAAGGTTGATATAACAAGCTAAAATCTCATATTATGAAAAAGTTGGTACTGTTCTTCCTCTCCTTGTTCCTGGTTAGCGCCTACACGGCCTTTGGAGTTACGCGTAATGTCCCGGGAACCTATCCCACCATTCAGGCCGCCATCAACGCCTCTCTTCCGGGCGACGTGGTCCAGATTGCCGCGGGAAATTTCGTGGAATCCCTGACGGTCGCGATCAATGACCTCACCATTCAGGGTGCGGGCCCGACGCTGACGACGATCAAGACCCTCAGCGGTACCCCCGGCATTACTTTGTACGGGAACAATTTCACCCTGAAAAACCTGCGCATCACCAACAACACCCAGACCCGTGAGGGTATCAGGGTCTTATCGCCTGCCGCGTATGGTTTATATATGGACGGGGTGTATATCACCAATATCGGATACAGTACCAACAACGCATTCGGTGTGAGGTTCATGGATGAATTTACAGGCGTCGATATCCGGAACTGCCAGTTTATCGCCACCATGGCTTCATCCCGCGCCATTGCGGTATACAGCCCCAACCAGGCAGTAACGCAGTCCAACTGGAATTTTGAGGGCAACCTTTTTCAGTATCTCTACACAGGGGTTTACATCAACTCCTCAGTTGACGGACTGGCGATGGAAGGCAATAATTTCGGCCCATGGGACCTGGCCGACTGTAAACAGGCCGCATCCGGCCTCTACATCGGCGATGGCGGCGCCAACTTCACAATCGATAACGTGAAAGTTTCCGGCAACACTTTCAACAATTATGCCCGTGGGGTCTATTTCCTCAATAACGCTGCAGGACAGCAGATCGGGGAAACCGAAATCACCAACAATATCTTCACCAACTCCATCTGGAGCAGTGGCGTACGCATCGTTGCCGGTACCGCCCTCTTTGGCATGTATGACCCTGCCATTCTGGAAGGGCCCGTGACCGTTTGCAACAATACCTTTACCCAGAACGCTCCGATCGTCAACGGCAGCGGGGTGGCTATGATCGATTTCCGTACCGTAACCGGCGGTGAGTCTTCCACCAGTTTGATCGATGTTTGCAACAACAACATTAATTTCTCCGGCCCCTTCACCCTTTCCACCTGGGGACTGTTGCTCCGTGGCCCGCTGAACCATGCCAGTATCACCGGAAACACCTTTAGCGGAAACAGCGCCGGCGGCGCCAGCCCCGACATGCCCCCCACCTCCGGTATCGTAGTTCAGACCAATTATCTCGATTACGGTCCGATGAAACCAAGCGCCATCTACGCTATCCAGAACAATAGTTTTACCGGCTTCGAAAACGGAATCTCGGTGTATGATATGCTCAACAAGGTGTTTGGCGGTCTGCCTGCCGGCGCTACCATCGCCGCGAATAATAATGCTATATTGGGCAATGTTTACGGAATTTACTCCGGCGTGGGCGAGATCACCAATGCTTACAACAACTGGTGGGGCGACGGCTCCGGCCCTTACCATTCCACCAACCCCGGCGGTCTGGGCAACCCCGTGACCGACTTCGTGGCCTTCCTCCCTTGGTGGTGTGACGCTGCCATGACAACCGTCTGCCCTCAACCCGCCCCCGGCGATGCTATCCTGAATGTCAATACCGGGATATGGTACCCGAAAACAGGCCTCCATTCCGCCCTCTATTATGCCGGCAATGGTCATACACTCTTTGTAGCCCCCGGTGAAGTCGATGGCGCCGGTTACAATCAACCGGGAAAAACAGTAAATATTATTGGTTCCGGCCTGGTTGGACAATCAGCTATCACCGGCCCCGGCCGTGCACTCACCATCGCCGATGGTCATATCACCCTCGGAAACGGACTGGAGCTCAATACCAATAACCCTTACGGCGGAAGCACCGCCTACAAGACCATCATGGTGCAGGGTGGATCGCTCAAAGTGCGTGATTGTAAATTGGTGGAGGACGCCAGTTCATACCAGTCGATCCTGGGCGTTGAGGCCGGAACGGCTGATGCCGGAACAATGGAGAGCCAGGGCAATAACCTCTTCCTGGTCAATGGCCCCGGAGCAGCCCTTTACAATGTACCATAGCAAACGGATGGAGAAGCAACCAAGGACCAACAATCACGAAAAACCCCGGTGGAAACGGAGGAGCACTCATCGGAACAGGAAGACATTTCATCCAGTATAACCCATGGAAATCGGGCCCAATGACTACGATTTCCGATGCCATCGCTTGCAACGGCGCCGTTTCGGTCGACGTTCCGGTTACCGTCAACTCCTTTGATGCCGTCGGCAGCGTTAACCTGATGATCACTTACGACCCCGTCCAGGTAGCCAACCCGACGCTTAGTTATCAGGATCCCTTGTTCGCCGAATGGGGAAACCTCCAACTGACCAACGTTGCCCCCGGAACACTCACCGTCAGCGGAATAGGCGCATGGCCACATACCGGGATCACCCTGGATGATGATGCCGTGATCTTTACCCTCACGTTCGACGTGATGCCGGGAGCTACTACCACTGCCCTCGCATTGGTGGATAATATCGAAGGAACGGCCTGCCAGTATACCGGCCCTGCTCCTTTCTACATGGAATTCGGCGACAGGCCGTTCGCAACCCATTACATCGACGGCAGCGTTACCTATGATCCCAATCCTCCGCTACCTGTAAGTGTCACCATCGTTGCTTCTGAAAACCCGGTGGCCCCCGGTGACCCTGTAACCCTGACAGCTACCCCGGTCAACGGAGGCAGCAATCCCCACTATCAGTGGGTGGTGAAAGGGGCTAATGTGGGTGATAACCTTCCGGTTTACAATTATGTTCCGGCTTACGGCGACGATGTGAAGGTGATCCTTACCTCGAGTGAACCTTGTGTGACCGGCAACCCTGCTACCTCCAACATCATCGTTCTCTATGTGCTTGAACCTTTTGTGACGGTTTCCGACACGGTGGCCAACGAAGAGGCCATGTGCTATGATGCCGGACAGATACTGACTGTCGGAGGCGATCCGAATGCTTTCCTGGTGGAAGATGGCGGTAGTGCTACGCTGATCGCAGGCCAGATGATCAGGATGCTCCCGGGTACCACGGTACTACCAGGAGGTTACCTCCACGCCTACATTGCACCGCAAGGCCCCTACTGTGCACCGGTACCATTGGCACCGCAGATCAACCCGAATCCGGAACCGGAAGTGTTCAGTGCCGATCCTAAAGCTTTGTACAAGGTGTTTCCTAACCCCACCCGTGGTGACTTTACATTGGTACAACGCGGCAATGAGGTTTTTGAAAACGTGACCATGTACCTCTACTCCATGCAAGGCACTATTTTGATGACCCGTCAACTGAATGACGAGCAGCAGTTTACCTTCTCCGCTGCCGGATTGTCCGAGGGCTTGTACTTCATTCGCCTGGTCAGTGCCAACCATACCGAGACGATTAAGCTTATCCGTGCCGATTAGGGTCGAAGATCTATCCGAATTTTATTACAAAGGGGGCTTACCGAAAAGGAGCCCCCTTTTTATGATAAGATCAGACCTTCCAGGTTTTCAAAACCTGGAAGGTCTTTTCGCCGGTTAACCCCAGATGCCAGCTACGGGTAGTAAACCTTTTGGAAAAACCTGTATTTATTGGTATTTATTGATCATGGATCGCGGAGAAATCGAAGGCGGAAAATGAAGAATGCCCCGGTGATGGCAGGAAGGGCCAGGTTGATCAGCCAGAGGATTACCGAAGCGGCGAGGACTATGGCGGCACTCCCGGCCTGACCGGTTTCGGTGATAAAGGCAAAGAACCAGACGGCGACTGAGCCGCGCATTCCAAGTTCGGTGAGGGCAATGGTCGGGACGAGGGTCATGATCAGGTATATGAGTGCGACGAGGATCATGGTGTCAGGATAGGATACCGGGAGGCCCAGTCCACGGAGGATCAGAAAAAACTGCAGGGTAAAGATCATCCAGCGGGTGAAACTGAGGAACCAGGTAACCAGAAGTTCTTTTGAGCTGAAAAGGCTTAAGACTTTGAGAAAGCGTCTCAGCCTTCGTATGATGCGGTGGCGGTACCGTTCTGCGACAGCGGGTATCAGGGGAATATTGAGGTAAAGACCATAAAGAAGCAGGTTAAGGAGCAGAATGAGAACGAACACTATATAATATAGGTATCCCTGGCTGAAATTGCCCTCAGGAAGAAACCGGGGAAGGAAGAAGATAAAGGCCAGCGTGCCGGTACTGAGGGTAACGAGAAGCTGCGACATGCTTCCCACCACCGTGATCAGGGCTCCTTCGATCCGGCTGGCATGTTGCAGGACAAAGACCCTGCCGAGATATTCTCCGGTACGGTTGGGGGTGAAGGTGCTGACACTGATCCCTGTGAATACGGCCTGAATAGCGCGGGTCAGGGGAACTGCTTCGATCCGGCTGAGAAGGAGCTGCCACTTGACCGCTTCGGTCAGCCAGTTCACCATCATCAAAAGAAATGAGAGTATCAGGAGAAGGGTATTGCCCGGGGTTGACAGGGCCTGACGAAGGTGCAGTTCCAGAGATGCCAGATCAGTTTTGAGGACAACCCGGTCGAAGATGAACCAGCAGCAGAGCGCGAAAATGGCAACCTGAACAGAGCGGTTGAGGATTTTGCGTACTTTTGGATCTCTTTTCATCATGGTTTGCATGGACAACGAGCGGATCATCCTTGGCATCGATCCGGGGACCAACATCATGGGATACGGGGTGCTGGCCGTCCGGGGCAGGGCGCTGCGCGTGGTTGCCCTGGGGGTGTTAAAATTAAACAAATACGAGGATCAGCCGGCAAGGCTGAAAGTAATTTTTGACCGGATGAAGGGCTTGATCCGTGAGTATCAGCCCGGTGAGCTGGCCATTGAGGCTCCGTTTTTCGGAAAGAATGTTCAATCGATGCTGAAACTTGGGCGGGCCCAGGGGGTGGTGATGGCGGCGGCGTTATCGGAATCGTTGCCGGTGACAGAGTATTCACCCCGGAAGGTGAAGCAGTCGATTACGGGGAAGGGGGCGGCTTCGAAGGAGCAGGTAGCAGCCATGCTGGTTAGGTTGCTTCAGCTCCGGGAGATGCCGGATAGTATGGATGCTACGGATGCGATGGCGGTGGCCGTGTGTCATTTTTTCCAGCAAGGAGTTCCCGGAGTGGAAAAGAAGTATTCGGGTTGGAAAGGGTTCGTAAACAGCAATCCGGACAGGACCAGATAATGTGCATCCGGACAGAAGGTCTCACCACTAGCCGGAGGCAGTATTACATCAGTTTCTGATAAGCCATCCACCAGCGGTCGGGAATATCGTTGTTGCTGGCGATCTGGTAATCAAGGTAGGAGCAGGGGACCAGGTAATGGCGTGCAAAGCGCATACGTTGTTCTTCGGGAATGGGGATCTGCATCCACCAGCGGTCGGTCTTTTTACTTTTGAAGAAGACGATCTCTTCGGCATGTTCGTGGATGGTGACCCTGTATTTAAGGTAGTTATCTTCTGACGTGAAGGGGAAGTCGTGTGCCCTGTTATAGTATCCGTCGATGAAGTACCAGATCATCTGGGCGGTGAGGTGTGCAGTCTGGCCGGAAGGGTCGAGCAATGGGTTAACCTCGTAGAAACCGATTGAGGTCAGTTTATCGCTCATTCCCGCGAAGCGGCATATCTGACAGGCCTCTTCTCCATAGAAACCGTGCGGGCCGGCGTTACTGTTGCCCGGAGCATCGGAGCGGCGGATGGCAGAGATGTCGAAACTCAGCATATCGGCATTTCGGACCATCGGTTCTGTTTCCATCAGATTTTCTCTCACTACCCCCAGCCGATAGGTATCAAAGAACAAATTTTGCATCAGGGTCAGGGCATCCTGTTCCACGAAATAGGTCTGATATCCGATGTTGGTATAATTGAACAGGAAATTGGGCTGATGGAGTATGATATGGCTGAGATAGGAATGGGAATGTAGTTCCTGTCCGGAACTTCCAAGGTCGAATATGGGGTCGATGGCCACGATGTTGATAATCTGACCCAGTCGTTCGTAGGCTTCATAATTGGCATAGGTCAGGTCCTGACCGCCGCCTATGATAACTGGGATCACATTTTGATCGATGAGTGCAGCGACAACGGTACTCAGCGCAATGCAGGTATCCCGGTAGGAGTGGCCTGTACGGATATTCCCGAGGTCGGTGATGTTGAGCGTGTAAGGTCCCGAAGTGAGTTGGTAAAAGTATTTCCTTATGGCTTCCGGTGCTTCGCCGCATCCCTTGTTGTCGTTGGTCTGACGATCGTCGGTAACGCCGATAATGGCTATATCGGCAGAGGACCAATCGGGAAACGGCTGACCGGAGGTATAGGCGCGGATATGGTCGCCCATCCGGATTGGCTTACGATGTTCCTCTGAAATCCGGGGGTAAGGAGGATCGACAGGGGCGAGAAAATCGGAAATGTCCATGATGCGGGATTATTTTTTTCGTTTTTTGGGCCGGGTCGGGCCGGTCTCTTTCACGATGGTTTTTACGTCGTTCAGGGTAAGGGTTTTGGGATCTTTCCCTTTGGGGATCTTATAGTTTTCCTTGTTATAGGAGATATAGGCGCCATATCGGCCATTGAGCACAGAGATCACCTCCTTCCCATCCCGGAATTCCAGCAGGACCTTTTGGCTGTCGAGGTCTTTTTTTGCGCGGATGATCTCCAGGGCGCGTGGAAGTTCCACTGTGAGGGGATCATCTCCCTTGGGAAGGGTATAGAATTGGTTCTTATGACGGATATAGGGGCCGAAGCGTCCGCTGGAGACAGTCACCTCCTCATCTTCAGCCTGGCCAAGGGACCTGGGCAGTTTGAAGAGATCGAGCGCTTCCCGGAGAGTCAGGGTTTCAATGCTTTGTCCTTTTTTAAGGCCTGCGAATTTCGGTTTGATATCGTTATCGCCGTCGCCAAGTTGAACCATTGGTCCATAGCGGCCGATTTTGACAAAGACCGGTTGGCCGGATGCCGGGTCGATGCCGATATGCCGTTCACCGCTTACTTTTTTTGATTTTTCGAGGGTACCTTCAATCTGGAGGTGGAACGGGTCGTAGAACTGCCGGATCATCTCGTTCCAGACCAGCTTGCCTTCTGCTATCTCATCAAACTGTTCCTCAACGGTGGCCGTGAAGTTGTAATCCATGATATTGGCGAAATACTGGATGAGGAAGTTGTTGACCAGGATCCCGATATCGGTCGGAAACAGTTTGCCTTTTTCATAACCGACCGTTTCTTCCTGGGTGGTTTCGGCAATCTTTCCCTGACGAAGGAGAATCAAGTCATACCGACGCGGGGATCCGGAGCGGTCTTCCCGCACCACATATTCTCTTTTCTGGATGGTGGAGATGATGGGGGCGTATGTGGAGGGCCTTCCGATGCCGAGTTCTTCCAGTTTTTTGACCAGCATGGCTTCGTTATAGCGGTAAGGCGGCACGGAAAATTTTTGCTGGGCCTGAATTTCGAGGTATTCGAGCTGCTGTCCCGGTGTAAGGGGCGGGAGCATACCTTCTTCGCCATCAGGTTCCTCCTCGTCGGTCGATTCGAGGTAAACCTTGAGAAAACCGTCGAAACGGACGACTTCTCCTTTTGCGATAAATTTTCCCGGTGCAGTAGAGATCCCGATGGTGACGGTGGTTTTTTCGAGTTCCGCATCGGCCATCTGGGATGCGATGGTACGTTTCCAGATCAGTTCGTAGAGCCGTTTGTGGGAGCGGTCGCCTTCGATGGTGCGGTTGTTCAGGTAGGTGGGGCGGATGGCTTCATGGGCTTCCTGTGCACCTTTGGTCCGGGTGGTATATTTCCGGATTTTAACGTATCGTTCACCGAAAGTGGTGGTGATTTCGTCGCGCGCCATGGAGAGCGCCAGGTCGGAAAGGTTGACAGAGTCGGTACGCATGTAAGTGATGTAGCCCGATTCGTAGAGTTCCTGGGCGATGCGCATGGTATTGGATACCGAGAATCCCAGTTTCCGGGAAGCTTCCTGCTGAAGGGTAGAGGTTGTGAACGGCGGGGCCGGGGATTTCCGGGCCGGGCGTGTATCGACCTCCTCCACGGTGCAGATTCCGGGGATGCACTGTTGCAGAAACTTTATGGCCTCTTCTTTTGTCGGAAACCGCTGGTTCAGTTCTGCTTTGATCTGGACAGAACGGGAGCCGGATTTCACCGGGAAAATGGCAACGATGCGATACGCAGAGGTGACTTTGAAATTCCGGATCTCCTCTTCCCGTTCGACAATCAGTCGGACTGCCACCGACTGCACCCGGCCGGCGGAGAGGGAGGGCTTGATTTTTTTCCATAACAGCGGGGAGAGTTCGAATCCCACCAGCCGATCAAGAACCCGCCGGGCCTGTTGCGCATTGACCAGGTTACGGTCGATCGCCCGGGGCTGCTCTATGGCACGTTGGATGGCAGGGCGGGTGATTTCATGAAAGACGATTCTTTTGGTCTTCTCTTCCTCCAACCCCAGCGCTTCGATCAGATGCCAACTGATGGCCTCCCCTTCGCGGTCCTCGTCGGATGCCAGCCATACGGTTTCCGCATCCTGTGCCAGTTTTTTAAGTTCTGTCACCACTTTTTTCTTTTCGGGAGAGATAATATAGGTAGGGACAAAACCCCTTGCAATGTCAACACCAAGGTCTTTTTTCGAAAGATCCGACACATGTCCCATGCACGATTTCACCAGAAAATCTTTCCCTAAGAACCCACCAATCGTTTTGGCTTTGGCAGGGGACTCTACAATAACCAAATTCCTAGTCATCAGGATAGCTTAAAAGTTAATTAGTTACCAAACCGGGTGCAAAATTAAGACAATTAACTTAATCCGTACCTTTGCACGGCTATTTAAGTTTAATCATTGAATGGACTAAAAGGTTATTTCCGGTTTTGAAAAATAACGCAAAAATATATATAGAAACGTATGGGTGTCAGATGAATTTTTCTGACAGTGAGATAGTTGCATCGGTTTTAAAGGAGAATGGATATCACTATACTTCAGAGATCGGGGATGCAGGGGTGATTCTGGTCAACACCTGTTCGATCCGGGAAAATGCAGAGGATAGGGTCCGGAAACGATTGCAGTATTTCCGTTCACTGAAAAAGAAAAGACCTTCCCTGGTCATTGGTTTGCTGGGTTGTATGGCTGAGCGGACGAGAACGGCATTGCTGGAAGAGGAGCAACTGCTGGATCTGATCGCGGGCCCTGATGCTTACCGGCATCTGCCTGCCTTGCTGGATCAGATCGTACCCGGAAAGCGGGCAGTGGATGTGATCCTCTCCGCGGATGAAACTTACTCGGATATCACTCCTGTACGCTACGATTCAAATGGTGTTTCTGCCTTTATTTCGATCATGAGGGGGTGCGGGAATTTCTGTACCTATTGCGTCGTACCTTATACCCGAGGGGTCGAAAGGAGCCGTGATCCAATGACCATTGTGAGGGAAGCCAGGGATCTGTGGCAACAGGGTTACCGGGAAGTCACCCTGCTGGGGCAAAATGTCAATTCTTATCGGTTCGTGGAATCGGAGCAGCCGGTTGATTTTGCCGGCTTGCTCGGGCAGGTGGCGGAGGCTGTTCCGGGAATGAGGATCCGATTTGCTACATCCCATCCCAAGGATCTGTCGCGTGAAGTGCTGACCACCATGGCCCGTCATGAGAACCTTTGTAAGGCGATCCATCTGCCTGTGCAATCGGGCAGCAACCGGGTGCTGAAAAATATGAACCGCCGGTACACCAGGGAGTCCTACATGGCTAAAGTCGAAGCGATACGGGAGATACTCCCGGGTTGTACTTTATCGACCGATATCATATCCGGATTTTGTGATGAAACCCCGGAGGACCATCTGGAAACGCTTTCCCTGATGGAATGGGCCGGTTTTCATGCGGCTTTTATGTTCAGATATTCGGAACGGGAAGGGACATTTGCCGCGAGGAAACTCACCGATAATGTTCCGGTTGAGGAGAAGGAGAGGCGGCTCCGGGAGATCATCGACCTCCAGCAAAGATTGTCGGGTGAATCGAATCGTGCAGAAATAGGGAAAGAGGTCACGGTATTGACTGAAGGATTTTCCAAAAGGTCCCGGGCGGAGTTGTCGGGAAGGACCGACGGGAATAAGGTGGTGGTTTTTCCATCCCATGGTGAAACGCCCGGAACATTCATAAATGTCAGGATTACAGGGGCTACAGCTGCAACCCTCAGGGGAGAGCGAACTGAATGATTTTTATTTTGATAGGATTAATGTGGGGTTTTTAAAATCTTGTACTATTTTTGCGCACCTGATTGTAATGACCGGTTCTAACAAACATCATGGCACTATCAGTCTGGCGTAATCTTCGGTTTGTCATAGCGGATATAGTTTTCTTCGTTGTGGCATTTTTCATTGCGTTGGCGCTGTTCCGGTCCAAGGGGCTGTATGAACTGTTCAGCCTCTATTTTTTTAGTCAGCTTTCCGTTTGGCTGATCGTTTCCGCTCTTTTCATGAAATATTCCGCCACTCCCCGTGCCGGGATCACGCGGCTTATATGGGTTTTGGCTTTTTGCAATGTTATAATTCTCCTGATCAGCATTTACGGAATCAATCTGCTATTTCCGTTCCAGGCAGCGGGGAAGAAGTTTTATATTCTGGTGACACTGATCATCACGGCACTGGAACTTTTGTTTTTTGGCTTGTTCCGGAGTTACCTCGCTGCCCGGCACGGAGGGCTGTGGGAGTCGGAAGTCGGGGTTATTGCAGCGGAGGTTGCCGGTTTGACTATAACAGAGTCTCAGGCGGCCAATGTCCCGGGACGGACTTTACCTGAATTGCCCAGACAGTCGATTACCCCGGAATTAAAGAACCTCATTATCGGTGAAATCGGGAAAAAGGTTTTTGAACGGCTTGAAAGTTTTCTGGCTACGCATCCGAGTCCATTGCTGCTCGTGGCAACGAATACCCGATTCAATATCGATATTCAGCCTTTGCCCAGCTATGGGGCTATCTTTAACCTTACGAAAATCAACAGTATTCGTTATCTGAACAAGTTCTTTGAGGTTGTGAACCATAAACTGGCTCACGGGGGGCTCTTCATCGGAGTAGCTGAGGTATATTCGACCCGGAAGGAACGGATACTGGCTTATTATCCTACAGGGATCAATTACCTGGTGTACACGGTGGATTTTCTTTTTACACGGGTCGCCCCGAAGATGCCCTTCACGAAACAGATCTATTTTTTTCTGACCAAGGGGAAGGAACGGGTGATCTCCCGGACCGAGACACTGGGCAGGCTTTATTCGTGCGGATTCGAGATAGCGGATGAATTTGGCTATGCCGGATTGCTTTACTTCGTGGTACGGAAAATAAGGGAGCCCTTTTACGACAATAACCCTACTTATGGCGCCCTGATCAAACTGAACCGTGTCGGGCTGAACGGCAAAATCATCGGGATATATAAGTTACGTACCATGCATCCCTATTCGGAGTATCTGCAACCGTATATATATGAACGGAACAAACTTCGGGAGGGGGGAAAGATCCGGGATGATTTCAGGGTAACTACCCTTGGTGCAATTGCCAGGAAATTCTGGATCGATGAGTTACCAATGCTGATCAACCTGATCCGCGGGGAGGTGAAGCTGGTTGGAGTGAGGCCGCTGAGCGTTCATTTCTTCCATCTGTATACCCCTGAGTTGAAGGAAAAGCGGATCCGTACCAAACCGGGGCTGATACCGCCTTATTATGCCGATATGCCGAAGACCCTGGAGGAGGTGATGGCGTCGGAGTTGCGTTATCTCGACGAGTATTTCAGGCGCCCGGTAGCCACTGATCTGAAGTATCTTTATAAAGCCATGTGGCAGATCGTTTTTAAAAAAGCAAGGAGCGGATGATGGCTGGTCATGTCCGTTTGTTTTTGATCTGTCTGTTTTTTTCGGTATGGTTGGCGGGAATTGCACGGCCCGAAGCGGACTCACTCGCTGTCATGCAACGGCTGGCTGAAGGAGGATTTGAGAACCTGAGCGTGACAGCTAGGGGCGACACGGTTTGGGTGTTGGCTGAGAACCGGCGATACCGGTATGATCCCCGCGGTTATGCCAGCCTGACGGAGACGGTTATGCCACTGCTGAAAGAGAACGAGGTACTGGGGGTGGTCATGCTCAGAAGAGGGATACCATCGGGGCAGTACATCATCAGCAAAGCCACATGGGAAAAAGGCCGGCGTGGGGATGTCCCGACTGAAAGTTTTGCCGAATCCATTGTGGTGACCACAGCCATAGATAAGCAGGTGGCCAGGCTTGCACGCAAAGGGTTGCTGCGGACCTCATGGAACAAAATCGATCTGGTGATCTACCCTCAGGTGAAAATTCAATTGGGTAATCTGGACGATCCTTTCAAATCACAGTTCAATCTTGCACCCTCGGTGGAACTGCAGTTTATGCGCGGGATGCATTTCATGGCCCAGGTGATTGTACCATTGCAAAACGATATGGAGCCGGGCGGAAACACGGTAAGGCCGGGGATTGTGGCGCTCAGTCAGACCGTCAGGTTGCCGCATAACCTCTACATGATGGTCTCAGGAGGTTATTTTACCCGTGACCGCTATGGCTTAAACTCGGAGATGCTGAAGTCTTTTTTCAACGGACGGCTGCTGCTGGGTTTGACCGCAGGGGTGACAGGGTATGCCGCGTTGAAGGAGGAGCGGTGGCAATACAGTGAGGTGGATCTGATTACTTTTTTCGGGGATGCCGCTTATCGCTGGACAAAATTTGATCTGACGCTCCGGGCCGGGGCAGGAAGATTCGTGGATGGCGGGTATGGATGGCGGGCCGACATGTTCCGTCAGTTCGGGGAGGTGACCGTAGGATTTTACGCATTGCAGACAGAGGGGTTTCTGAATGGCGGGTTCACTTTCCGGCTCCCTTTGCCGCCGGGGCGATATAGTACCAGGGGCACTCTCCGGGTCAGGCCAGAGGATTACTTCGAATATGAATACAGGGCAAAGGGATTATCGGGAGCCGGAAAATTTTTCTCATCCGGCACAACACTTACAGAACTGTTTTACCATTTTCAGCCCGGGTTTTTGCAAAGCGAAATGGCTGGTAAATTCATTCAACAAC
This sequence comes from uncultured Draconibacterium sp., assembly GCA_964387205.1. Classification (GTDB taxonomy): domain Bacteria; phylum Bacteroidota; class Bacteroidia; order Bacteroidales; family FEN-979; genus CAIVAT01. Next base: position 71,781 of record CAYLVY010000002.1, on the reverse strand, counting down.
ACACGAAAATTGAAAAAAAATAAAATTTTATGTACAATCAACGAACTTTTGTTTTATCTTTACGGTTTAGTTTCGGAAAAAACTCCAAGTAACACTATCTGATATGAAAACAAAATTATTCCCTTACGCGCTGATCGCTGCCTTTGTTGCCCTGTCAGCAATATTCATTATTCCGGGCTGCCAGAAGTCTGTCGGGCCCTTTGACCCCTCGGGTGCAACTTACATGTACACACTTCGTGGGCAGGTAGTTGACGGGCAGACCAATGCCGGAATACCATCAGCAACGGTAAAAGTGTTCAACAAGGTATATACTACCGACATTAACGGTTATTTTACCTTCAAGGTGAGTTATGCCACTACTTTCCCATTTCAGGTCACGGCCAGCGCTCCGGAATATGTTTTGGGGAATTCGGTGATCACCGGACCTACGCAGGTAAGGGCTATCCGACTGACCATGAAAAAACCGGATATTGTGCTGACCGAAACCGGAGGAACCGTTGTGGCCCCTTCTGCTGAGGGAATTTCCAATAAACCTTTTGAGTTGAACATACCTGCCGGAGCTCTTGCACAGGAAACCGGCCTCTCCCTGACCCCGATGGAGGAGTTCTATTATCTTTACGGGAACGTCCAGGGACTGGAAAAAGGTGGAGTGAACCTCCTCGACCTGGGAACCATCTCGATCTGGCCATACGGATTGAATTTTCTGAAACCGGTGAAATTATATATCCCATTGCCTTTCAGCAATTCACAGGGCAGCACATTTCCCGTCCTTCGATATGACGAAGTCAACGGCATTTGGGTGAACACCCAAGCCGAACTTTTGGTGGATGCGGCAGGAACAGGCGGTTATGTGGAGCTGACACAGGGCGGTATCTATTCCGTTGCCGGACAGGGTACTTTCACCGAACAAAAAGACTCAGAATCCCCGTTATATAATTATTCCTGTCAGGGCGACAAGCCCTTTATCTGGCAGGCAATTGTTGAACACCCTGCCGGGACAGGTGAGGGTATTAATGCAACATGGCTGAAAAATATCGTTTCACACAATACTATCCTGGGCGGCCATGTGAGTTTCCTCAAGGAGACCTATACCCACGTCGTTTGCGATACCTATCAGCCGGGATCATCTTACCCCGTCCCTTCCGACGATATACGCCTGCCCTCCATCATCCAATGCCCATCCGGTACCAGCCCGATCCTGCTCGATAAAGGGGTGGCCATCAATAAGAGAATGATCAGTGCGGAACTGTCCGTTACCTCCTACGAAAACGGGGCCCCTGTTGTGGATAATATCCCACTCGTGGCAACCATCCAGATCGCCATTCATACCTATGCTTGGCAATGTTTACATGACCAGGGAGGCGGCAAGAAATGATGAGGTTGGTGTTTCGCAACACACTACTGCTGATCTTTTTAACCGCTCTTTTATGTTTACTTCCTCAGTTGATTACCGCGCAGAATACTGCGACGGAAAAGGGGGTGAGTGGTTTTGGATTCCGCGGTGCCGGAATCTCCGCAGGATGGTATAAACCATCAAATGACTACTGGAACAACAACTATTTCAAAGATCATGGTTGGGAGAATTCATTCTCCGGAGCCGCGTTTTATGGCGCATTCATTGAACTGTCGCTATACAGGAACCTCTATCTCAGAGGCGCCGGATCCCTCTGGGGTCAGAAAGTAAATTCAGGAACTGTTAAAACCGGAGAAGTCAAAGGAACAGAGGAGTTGACCACCACCCTCACCACCCTCTCCCTGGACCTTAGATATAAGGCGGCTTTCCTTACCTTCGCCGGGATATCACCGTATGCCGGCGCCGGCGCGAACTTCAACATGATACGGAATAAGTTCCGGAGACAACCATTTGATAATGAAGAGGAACTGTACACCAACCATGGTCAGGACCTTACCGGCATGGCCACAGTGGGGCTGGAACGACTTTTCGCCCGCCATCTCGGCGTTGCATTGGAGTTCAACTACATCTTTGGAGGATATACCCAGGAGATGAAACAGTCAACACAGGGTGAAGTGACCAGTCATCGTGTTTCACTGGCAGGCCCCAGAATCGGCCTTCATCTCAGTTACCGGCTGAAATAAATTATCTGCATGCGGTTTTTTACCGTTGCCATCTTTGTCGCACTCCTTTTTTTTCCGGTTTTACTCCCGGCCCAATCTACCTCCGGCATACCGGGATATATCAGAATCCCATCCGCAAGTCTCAATCCGGATGGTACTTTCTATATCGGTACCAGTTTCCTTCCACGGAAATATCTGGCCTATACCAATTACAAATATCACGCAGCAACGGCATTCGTCAGCATGACCTTTCTTCCTTTCCTGGAGGTAGACTTCCGGTTTACCCGTCAGTTAGGATTACCAGACTACAGCAGCCATGTCTCCGACCGAATGCCCAGCGTCAGGGCGCGTTTGCTGAAGGAGCGCAAATGGTGGCCTTCGGTCACCATCGGAGTCCACGATTTCATTACCTCCCTCGAAAGCGGATCGGCCAGGCATTTTGAATCTTCCTACCTCGTGGTGACCAAAGGCATGGATATCGGAAACACAGGATTATATGCTGAAGGAACCGTTGGATACGGGACAAACTGGCTTGTATCAAGGAATTATGAATTACTTGGGCTGTGGGGTGGCATCAGCCTTTCCTGGCAACGGACACCCTGGCGGCTGTCGCTGATGGCCGACCATGACGGAAATGTGGTCAGCGTAGGGGCAGAGGTACTGTTGTTCCGGCATCTCTGCATGAAAACGGCCCTTGTGAACGGGGACTCATTTACCGGTTGCCTCAGCTACCGGATATATTTGAAATGATGGATGGCTGCCGGGATATATCCGCATTGACCTGTTTTGACCTCATTTACCCGATAACCGGAATCCTGGTATTCATTGCTTACACCGTCTTTATGATATGGACGGCGGCAGGTTGCAGGCGGGGGATGAAGAATCCGCGGCAGCAGGATCTGACCAAAAGCGACGAAGAGTATCCTTTTATTTCGGTCATCGTGTCGATACGCAATGAGGAGGGCAGAATTCCGGTACTGCTGCAGTCATTGCTCACCCAGGATTATCCGCGTGATCGCTTTGAAGTACTGATCAGTGATGATTTTTCAGAGGATTCAGGTCCTGCCCTGATCGTAAAATTTTTGCACGACCATCCCGGTTTTCCCGTTAAACTGATAACACCGGAGCCGGGGAGAGATCGGGTGAAAGGGAAAAAAGCGGCCCTTACACGCGCCATCAGGGTTGCCCGGGGCGGGATCATTCTATGTACCGATGGTGATACAAAGCCTGTCTCGGAATGGATGGTATCCATGGTTTCCCCTTTTTCCGACGAAAGGATCATGATGGCGCTGGGGCCTGTTTTCTACACCAGGTCCGGAAACATCTTGCAACGGTTGCAGGAGACAGAATTCCTGGGGGTTATGGGAGTTACCGCCGGTTCGGCATACTGGGGTTTTCCGGTAACCGCCAATGGCGGCAATATGGCATTCCGGCGCCAATGTTTCTTTGAAACCGGTGGTTTTTATCAACATATCCGTTTTAGTTCCGGTGATGACCAGTTTCTAATGTTGGCGATACGAGAAGGATATGGAAAAGATGCCATTCGTTTTGTTTTCGACCGGCAAGCTGTGGTGGAAACCGACGCAGTGGCGGGGGTCAGGGAGTTCTTCGACCAGCGTGTCAGGTGGTTGTCCAAAAGCCGGGCATACCGTGAAGGCTATTTAATACTGGCGGGGATCGTTACATTTTTACCCATTGTCTGGATCATCACCGCCGGGGCGAAAGGTGTCCTGGGTTTTACACCGTTGTGGATGGCCATGACAGCCGGGTTGATATTCTGGAAAGCCGCCGTTGATTTTTTTCCTGCCCGGATGATGTACCGGTTCAGAGGTCATGGCGGCGGTTTATGGTTTTTATTCCCGGCTGTATTAGTTCAATTGCTCTACGTTCCCGTAACCGCGGTGATTGCCCTGTTCAGGCCGTTCAGATGGAAAGGGAGACGGGTATTATAATTTCACGGCCTTGATCAGTGCATTGCCTTCCCGTGTTTGCAGTTTTATCAGGTATAAACCGGCGGGCTGACCGGAAAGATCATCCAGACTTTTTGTTTCACCGGAGGTGAAGGTTAATGGTTTGTACGAGATGACCTTCCCGCCGGAGGCGGAGATCTCTATCCTGACGTCAATTTCCTTGTCGGAGATATTGCGGAGACATGGCTCGTTGCGAAACGGATTGGGCAGTAGTACGAAAGATGGTTTGGCCGCCGGTTGGGGTGAGGTCGTGTTGAGATACAGGCGGGCATTGACCAGGTTGGGTATTCCCCAACCGTAAAGCTGGTCGGGTGCACTGGCCATGGAAGCCGTATTTCGAACGGCTTCGCGGATTTGCTGTGCGGTTAATACCGGACGGGATTGCCACAGGCATGCGAGACCGCCGGCGGTAACCGGTGACGAGAAGGAGGTCCCGCTGCCAGGCATGGGGAAACCCCAGCCGGAAACGACAATGGTTCCCTGGCCCTGGGCTGTTACATCTGGTTTGGTCCTTCCATCACTGGTTGGGCCGGTGGAACTGAAGGAGGCGTAAATTCCCTGTCCGTTAACAGCGCCTATTGAGAAGACACTGTCGCCATCGGCCGGAGCTCCGATATATTGCCAGGAACCGCCGCCGCTGTTACCGGCGCTGTTGACAACCAGCATACCACGGCTAGCTGCAATGTCGGCAGCCCTGGTTACGGGCGTGGTTTTCCCGTCCATATCACCATAGGTGTGATCATACACCGGATTATCGAAAGTGGTATACCCGAGGGAAGAGTTGATGATATCAACCCCGACGCTGTCGGCGAATTCGGCACCGGCTGCCCAGTTATACTCTTCAACCAGGGCTTCATATTCCCCGACTTCAGTACGGATCAGCCAGTAAGAGGCGTGTGGGGCGGTTCCGACCATCTCGCCGGGCAGGTTTGCACCCATGGTACTAAGGACGCTGGTGCCGTGGGTGTGCATATCTTCCCCGTAAACATTGTTGCCGGGAAGATGGAAATCGCGTGTTCCAAGGATCCGGTTTTGTGTAAAAAGGCTGTCGAAAGCCAGTATCTGATCGACACGGTAAAATCCTGCATCAAGAACCGCTATGACCATCCCTGCGCCGGTATAACCCATGTTATGTAGTTCATCGACGGCGATCATATGGGCTTGGTTATATGCCTGACCATAGTCAAAAGCGCCGGATTTGCCTGAAACTGCTACCGATGCAGATTGCAGGGGTTCCACCGGTGCGATGGAGGATGACTGTTGTGTACCCCCATCGGAGGATGATTTGTCGAAGAGATGGTCGACGACCATATCGACATGGCTCACAAAAGGAAGGGCGGCGATGGCGGAGAGTACGGATGGGTCGCTGGTTTTGACAACAACGGCATTGAACCACCGTAGGGGGTATATGACCTCCGCACCGGTTGCGGCAATTTGTGATACATAGGAGGGGGTGACCGGAAGGTCTTTCCAGTCGGGCACAATCATACTCATCGCGCGGCGTTCCAAAGCCCTCTGGGAGAGAAATGCCGACGGGTTGCTGAGTGAATAGGGATTGTTGTCTTTATCGGTAAGGAAGACCACATGCTTCTGATTTTGGGAAAAAAGAGCAGGAGGTATCAATAAGAGCAGGAAAAGTACATAAAGTCGTTTCATGGCGGATATGATCAAAAAGGTGCGACATAATTCAGACAGATATTGGTGATCAGCGGTCAGTCAACTCAAAAACGAGTTTGCCGCCCTGTAATAACGAATAGTGATCCAGAAAATTATCTTTCAGGCGATTTCCGTTCAGGGTGATGGATTTTACGCCTGTTTTTTCCGGAGAATAGCGGGTAGCTTCGATGGTCAGAGTTTTACCTCCCGGAAGGCTGATAATGGCTTCAGGAACACACGGTATCCCCAGTGCATAGGAGGTGGAACCCGGGCAGACAGGATAGAATCCGAGGACGCTGAAGATGTACCAGGCGCTCATCTGGCCGCAGTCGTCGTTTCCGCACAAACCGTCCGGCTCATTCCTGTAAAGGGTGTTGACGATCTGACGCACCCGCTCCCTGGTTTTACCTGGTTGCGATGTGTAATTGTAAAGATACGGGATGTGGTGGCTGGGTTCGTTGCCATGCACGTAATTTCCGATGATACCGTGACGGGTTACATCTTCGGTACCTTCGAAGTGCCGGTCGTCAAGATGCATGGTGAAAAGGGAATCCAGCCGGTTGACAAAGGCCTGGTCACCGCCGGTAAGGCTGATGAAATATGGGATATCGTGCGGAACGTACAGGGAGTAGTTCCAGGCATTTCCTTCGATAAAACCCTGACCATGGGTACTCAGGGGGTCGAAGAGGGATTTAAAGGAGCCGTCTGATTTTCTGGGGCGGATAAACCCGGAGGAGGCGTCCCAGAGGTTGCGATAGTTCAGCGAACGTCGGCTGAAGCGGGGAAGTACAGCAGCGGCGAATGATCGCAGTGAATCAGGAGTTTCCGGGTTGCGCACGAGTTCTTCGGCAAACCGGGCGATGGTGAAATCGTCATAAGCATACTCCAGTGTCACGGAAGCTGAGTTGCCTACCTTATCATCGGGGGCAAATCCCAGGGCGGTATATTCCTGAATGCCGTCATACCATTTGTTTTCGGCAGTTGCTACGCAGGCCCTGAAGGCGCGGCCGGGATCAAATCCACGGATTCCTTTGACCCAGGCATCGGCAATTACCGGAACAGCATGGTATCCGATCATACACCAGTTTTCCTGCCCGTGATGCGACCAGACCGGCAGCATTTTTTGCGGGCTTTGTTCAAAATGGGCAAGCATGGAGTTAACCATGTCGGAGGTTCTTCCGGGAAAGAGCAGGGTCAGCAAGGGATGCTGGGCACGATAGGTATCCCACAGAGAAAAGGTGGTGTAGTTGGTAAAACCTTTCGCTGTGTGTATTTCCTGATCAACACCCCTGTAGCGGCCATCAGAGTCGGTGTAAAGCATAGGCGCCATGAAGGCGTGGTAGAGTGCAGTGTAGAAGATCACCATTTGCTGCCTGTTTGCTTTGATCCTGATCCGTCCCAGAGCCTCTTCCCAGTCGTTAACAGCTTCAGCCCGTGTCTTATCAAAGTTCCAGTGCGGAATTTCGGTCTTCAGGTCCTGAAGGGCGCCGTTGGTACTGACGGCCGACAGGCCAACTTTAACGAGTATTTGTTCACCTGCCTTTGTGGAGAAATCGAAATGGGCCCGAATTTTTTTTCCTGCCGCTTCAGGGAAGTTGCGGTCTTCGCTGAACCTCCGCCAGAAACCACGGTACACTGGTTTTTCATCATTGACCAGGCCATAACTCCTGAATGGTCCGGAGAAGGAGATCGCGAAATAGATATACCGGCTTCTGGCCCAGCCGCGGGTTATCCTGTATCCGGTTATCAAGGTATCATTGATAACCTGAAGGGAAGCCCATGTAACTTTACCATCGTAGGGATAGATTCCATGGATCAGGTCGAGGATGATGCGGGCGCTGTCGGTTTCAGGGAAAGTGTAGCGGTGGAAGCCTGCCCGTGCGGTGGCGGTCAGTTCAGCGGTTACACCGGGATCATCCAGAATGACACGATAATAACCGGGGGATGCTTCTTCTGTTTCCTTGCGGTAACGGGAGCGGTAACCTGATCCGGGTTTATCGGCGGTCCCGGGGTTGAGCCGAAGGACTCCGACCACAGGCATCACCAGAAAATCGCCAAGGTCGGAATGGCCTGTTCCGCTGAAATGAGTATGGGAAAAGCCAACAATGGTAGGGTCGGTATATTGGTAACCGGCACAGTAACGGTAAACTCCGGGATTATATTTACCGCCAACCTCATAAGGGATGGTATCGGTATCAGGGCTTAACTGAACAAATCCAAAAGGGACGCAGGGGCCAGGGAAGGTGTGACCCATCTCCATGGTTCCGATAAAGGGGTTTACATATCCGGTGAGAAGGGGTTCTCCTGCTGAAGCAAACAGGGTGAGCAGGCAGCAGAGGGCGGCGATGGGCAGGTGTTTCATGGTGGTTATATCCTGATAGCCGGGCCGGATCATCCGAAGAAAATAAAGAGGGCGGGCAATATGATCCCGATGGCGGTAAGCCAGGCCCCGCGACCAAGGATCCCGTTTTTTCCCCTGAGGACAAATAGCCCGGTGATGGTCAGGATGATCAGACCGACAGCATAAAGGTCAGAAAACCAAGTGTAGAACTTTTTAAGGTTATTATAATGCAACAGGTTCATCTCTTTGATGACATACCTTGGCACTTTTTTCTCCAACTGGGCTTCGCCGGTTTTTGTATCCACATAGAGCAGACCTTTATCCAGAAAAATCTGGACATATCCGTCGCCGGCGATATAACTTTTAAAACTGCTGCCTTCTCCTGCTTCGTCCAGGACTTTCAGTACATAGGTTTTATCGACTGTTCCGCTGGCCGGCATGGAAACCCGCAGGTCGTACAACGACTTGCTGTAATCCGGGTGTTTGAAATCGCCTGATTTGAAGTGGTTGAGGACAATACCGGAGATGGCATAGATGAGGGTCATACCCACACATAAATAGCCGATATCGCGGTGAAGGATATTGTTCCACCGCCTGAGCTTTTTCGCCTGGACCATTGTTATTTCAGTTCGATATAGCTGCTGGCTTCGATGGAGAAAAACGAGAGATGGTCTTTCCCGCTGCTGGCAAGATCTTCTCTTAATGCTTTGATCTGGTTCAGTTTATCTTCCTTTGTATGATCTTCATGTCCGGCTACTCCGGTATGAATGCCGGTTTCGTGGCCCTCCTCGGGTTTCAGCACCTCGGCTTCCCATTCGTTAAGGTATTTGGTATCGATGCGTTCCTCTTTAAGGATTCCGGTTACGCGGACCCTGCTGCCGGCCAGCGCTTCATCGAATTTGTTAATGGTTGGCCCTGCGGTGATTTCTACACGGATGCTGTCGGTGCCGTCGATGATGAACATTCGTTTGCCTCCGTGCTTGCATGTGTGATAAACGGTTCCTTCGATGATCACCGGTTTATCGATGCAGGAATCGGCTTGTTGACTGAAAGTCAGCACCGAAAGCATGGTGGTGTCGTTGGCTGCAGCCTGCTCATCCTGGGTACCGGTGTTGCAGGAGGTAATAGCGAATGCGCTGATGATCAGCAGGGTGATGAAAAATCTGTTCATATTGATGAAATATTGGTTAGGGGTACAAAGATAACAAAAAGCAGTACTTCCTGTAAACGTCCGGATTTATCCGGTACTCTTCCCGGAAAATTCCGTTAATTTTGTCGGGTAAATAAAAAAAAACATCATGGATACCGTAGAAAAAGTATTTGAAGCGATCAGGGATGCCGGACAACCTGTCAGTGCCGGTCAGGTTGCAGAAAAATCGGGTATTGAGCGCAAGGAGGTTGACAAAGCCATGAAGAAACTCAAGACTTCAGGCCGGATATCATCACCCAAAAATTGCTACTGGGAGCCCTCGAAATAGTTGGTTATGCTCCGCATAGTGGCCGATGATGCCATTCCGTTTCTCCGAGATGCCCTGGAAGAATATGCGCAGGTGGACTATCTCCCCTGTGAGGCGATAGTCCGAGACACGGTGAAGGATGCCGATGCACTGATTATCCGTACGAGGACTATCTGCAACCGCGGTTTGCTGGAAGGATCTGCGGTGCGTTGCATTGCTTCTGCTACTATTGGTTTTGACCATATTGATACCGGATACTGTAATGAGGCACACATTCACTGGAGCAATGCCCCGGGATGCAATGCCGGATCGGTGATGCAGTATGTGGCATCGGCACTCACAGTTCTTTGTGATCATATTCAGCGGTCTCCCCGTGATATGACGCTGGGGATCGTCGGGGTTGGCCACGTCGGATCAAGGGTGGAAAAGTTGGCCAAAGCTCTTGGCATGACCGTATTGAAATGCGATCCGCCCCGTTCAAGGCTGGAGGGAGAGGAGCCCTTCCTGCCGCTCGGCAAGCTCTTAGGCCAATCGGATATCGTTACCCTCCATGTTCCGCTTCAAACGAGCGGAGCAGATCCCACCCGTCACATGATGAACGATGTAAGCCTGGAAACAATGAAACCGGGTGCATGGCTCATCAACACCTCCCGGGGAGGAGTGGCGGAGACTGCAGCATTGAAGAAAGCACTCCGTACCGGTCATCTGTCAGGCGTTATCCTGGATGTCTGGGAAGAGGAGCCCCTGATCGACCGTGATCTGCTCTCATGCGCTCTGATCGGCACTCCGCATATTGCAGGGTATTCGCTGGATGGCAAGGCGAATGGTACCATCATGGCGGTAAGATCTGTGGCAAAGTGTTTTGATCTGCCCTTCGATGACTGGGTGCCGCGCGAATTTCCTGCAGATCCACCGGAAATAGTATTGAACCCGGAGGGGAAAACGGATTTTGACATTGCGCGGGAAACCATTTTGCATACTTACAATATTTTCCGCGATGATTACCAATTGAAAAGCCATCCTGCATTGTTTGAAAAGCAGCGGAAATATTACCCTGTCCGACGGGAGTTATACGCATACGGCATCAGACCGGTCCAGGTTAACCATTCCGCTTATGCAATGCTGAAGGAACTGGGTTTCCGGATCCTGCCCGAAAAAACAAGTTTACCGCTATGATAGTTTTTTCTTAAATGTCGGGGCTGCCGTATTTTTCTGTAATTTTGCAACGGTATTCAAGCGTTCATTTTATCCTTAAGGCCTTCTGGTCCGTCGTTATCATCGCCATGCAGTGGTGCCGTCACCGGTTTCTTATCGTGATTGAATCCTGAAATCACCTCAATTATCCACCAAAATCAAGAGTTAATGAAAAACATTTTTGTATCTAACCTGAGTTTCAGGATTGACGACGAAGATTTGCGGCACGCCTTTTCCGAATATGGTAGTATCCGGTCAGCCAAGGTCATAACCGATAAGTTTTCAGGAAAGTCGCGCGGTTTCGGATTTGTCGAAATGGAAAACGATGAAGAGGCCGAGCGCGCCATCACCGAATTGAACAATGCAGAATTTGACGGGAAAGTGATCACCGTTTCGGAAGCAAGGCCCAGGACCGAAAACCGGCCGGCCGGCAGGAATTTCTCACGGGAAGGTCGTGGCGGCGGCGGTTATGGTGACCGTAACCGGAACGAAAGGTCCGGCAGAAGGTTTTAACCTCCTTATTTTTATTCTGACGCTGCGGTTTCCGGCAATTTTTTTTATAATATTGTCAGGAAAACACCAAACGTCATGCGTATCGAACCCCGATACCTCATTTTAACTTTTCTGTTGCTGATTCTTCAGTTTAAACCCTTCACCCTGCAAGCACAGGGTGAAGTTTTATTTTATCCTGCCGATTCAGTGGCCCGGAACGCCCCTGCCGACATCACGCGTGATGCCGGAACCCTTTCGGATTATTTTTTAAAGTTGCTCCCGGCAAAATCCGACCTGCTCCGCGCTTTTTATGTCTGGACTACCCATGAGATCAGTTATGACGTGGCCAACATGTACACCCCGCCGGCAGTCAATGATCCGGAGAAACTGGTAAGGGAGACACTTCGCGGCCGGAAAGCCGTGTGTCAGGGTTATGCGGAACTGTTCCACGCACTCTGCCGCAGGGCCGGTATCGAAACATACCTTGTGACCGGCTATACCAAACAATACGGCCAGGTCATGCCGTTGAACCATACCTGGGTTGTGGCCGGAACCGATTCGGGATGGTATTTCTTTGACCCGACCTGGGGTAGTGGTCATGTGACCAACCAAAAATTTACCCGGCGGTTCAATCCGGGATATTTTATGGTCAGCCCTGAAAAGATGGCAGAAAGCCATATGCCTTTCGATCCGATGTGGCAATGCCTGACCTATCCATATTCTTCGGCAGATTTTTACCGGGGTACCCCTCCCGATTCTGCAGGAAGGGAGCCTTTCCGGTATCAGGATACCATCAGGCAGTGGCTGGCCGGCGACGATGAGCGACGGTATGAATCCACCCTCCGAAGGGTAAAAGCCAACGGCATTGTAAACCAGAACCTGAGTGACTACGCTTCGCTTTTGAACCAAAACCTTCACGCTGTGCGGATGGCCAAAGAAAATGACCTGCGCAACGCTATCGTACGACGGTTCAACCAGGCAGTTTATCACCACAACCGCGCCTCTCTGCTTTTTAATGATTATGTTGGTTATTTCAATAAACAATTTAAACCGGCAAAGCCGGATGGTGAGATTGCCGTATTGCTCGACAGTTGTTTGATAAATCTCTCCCTCTGTCGTGAGATCCTTCTGGAGATCATTCCTCGTGAAGCCGCCATGGAGCAAAACCGCACCCTCCTGATGAAGTCACAGGATTTGCTGGTGAAACAGGTGGGGGAACACCGCGAATTCATCCGGCAGTACCTCGCGATGCCGCTCCGCGAGCGCGCCCGACTGTTCGTCAATTATCGTTTTTCAAGCCAATAATCGTTTAGTATCAATATCTTCCGATATGAAAAGAAGCGTCGTTATCCTGCCCCTGAGCGCTATCCTGCTCTTTGGCATCGCCATAGGTTATCTGGTTCATCGGGAACATAAGGGTGAAGAGGAATTTCTCCGGGTAAACCCCGCATTTCGTCCTTATATACAGGCTTTTACTTCGGGAATCGTCTCTTCCCGGAGTCAGATCCTGGTGAGGCTGACAGAACCTTTCGCCGATTCGGCAGAAACCGGTGCACAGGTCCCGGATGAGTGGTACCGGATACGGCCTAAGGTCAGCGGGAAAGCAGTATGGTATGACAGACGGACCATTGCCTTCAGGCCCGATGAACCTCTTCCACAGGACAGATTATTTACATTTGACTTTTACCTTGCGAAGCTGGTCACGGTTCCCGATTCCCTGAGCACCCTTACTTTTCAGTTCAGAACGATCAGACAGACGATCGATGTCAGGTGTGAAAATCATGTCGCACTTTCGCCCGATGACCTGACCACGGAGGTTATAACAGGGCTCCTGAGCACATCTGATGCGGCAGATCCCGATGCAGTCGAAAGGTGTCTGACAGCCCGTCAGGACGGAAGGGTGTTGCCGGTCACCTGGATACATGATGGCGGGAGTAACGAGCACCGGTTCAGGATCGATTCGGTAATGAGAACCAAAAGATTGGGTTGGGTGAGCCTGGAGTGGGATGGCTCTCCCATCGGATCGGAGAGCAGCGGAAACCTCGGCACGGAGATTCCTGCACTGGGAGATTTCAGGGTGTTGGATGTCAGCAGTTTTTCAGGCGAACAACCCGGGTTGCTGATCCGGTTCTCCGAACCTCCCGATCCCCTGCAAAACCTCGACGGACTTTTCAGGGTGGCGAGGTTCAGCAATCTCCGTTATGTTCTGGAGGATAATGTATTGAAAGTCTGGCTCGCATCCACTGAGTTACCTGTTGTCAGACTCAGCCTTGAGCCTACGATCAGAAGCGTGGCAGGAAATACCCTGCAGAAGATATTTTCACAGGAGGTCACCCTGGAAGATACCCGTCCGGCTGTAAGGTTTGTCGGCGACGGGGTGATCATGCCCTCCTCCAACGGCATG
>CAYLVY010000002.1:45840-58181 GCA_964387205.1 uncultured Draconibacterium sp. | reverse complement strand
CTGTGAACCTGAATAAAGTAGATATCAGGGTGGTCAGGATCTATGAAAAGAATATCCTGCAGTTTCTCCAGGTCAATGATCTGCCGGGAAACAGTGAACTGGTCAGGGTGGGCAGGATCGTTCTGCAGAAAACCATTCCGCTGGGAGGAACCTCCGGGCGTGATAAATGGAACCGTTATTCTATCGATCTTTCCTCCCTGATGAAAACGGAACCTGGTGCCTTATATAATGTCATTCTGGGATTCCGCCAGTCGTATGCCAATACGGAATGCAGTTCATTGCCGGAAAACCGGGACGAACGTTCCCTGGTCACCCTGACCGATGCCGATGCGGAGAATGACCGGGATTGGGGATGGTACAGCGGCTATCAGGATGATGATTTCGCCGACGGGCGCTGGAGGCAGTACCGTTGGGAGGAGCGGGACGATCCCTGCAAATCCTCCTATTATTTCAACAAGTCGGTGAACCGCAATGTACTTGCTTCCGACCTGGGGATCATTGCCAAGGCAGGCCAGGACGATCGCTGGAATATCTGGGTGACCGATCTGCTTTCTGCCCGCTCCCTGGCGGGGGTCACACTGAAGTTTTATAATTTTCAGTTGCAGGTGATAAACACCGCGATTACCGGACCCGACGGAATGGCACAGGTTATCCTGACCAGGCAGCCCTTCGTGGTGGTCGCACACCATGACAAACAAACGGGTTACCTCAAACTTCAGGAGGGAAAATCCCTTTCCCTCAGTATGTTTGATGTAGGAGGCGAGACAGTTCAGCAAGGATTAAAAGGCTTTATCTACGGTGAACGCGGGATATGGCGCCCGGGTGACTCTCTGTTTATCTCCTTTATGCTGGAGGATAAAAACAACCAGTTGCCCCCTCATCACCCTGTTACTTTGACCCTGACCAATCCGGCCGGTCAGATAGTTCGCAGGATGGTCAGCGCCAGAGGAGTGAACGGATTGCACGTGTTTCGCACAGCCACTTCCCCTGATGCACCTACCGGAAACTGGATGGCAAGGGTGAATGTGGGGAATGCAGAGTTCAGAAAAGTTATCAGGATAGAAACAGTGAAGCCAAACCGGCTGAAGATCCTATTCGATTTTGGTACTCCACGGTTGATCCGCGACCAGGTTCCGGCTGCTACGCTGCAGGCATCCTGGCTTACCGGCGCTATTGCCCGTAACCTTAAAGCAAGTATAAACCTTACCCTTTCCAGATCGGTGACAGCTTTCCCGAAATATCCCGGTTATGTTTTTGACAATCCTGCGGTGGGTTTTGCTCCCGAGAACATCACGATATTCGACGGACGACTGGATGATAAGGGAATGGCCACCGTCCGGCCGGTTATCCATGTGGAGAACGTGGCCCCGGGAGCCCTGAAAGCCACTTTCGAAACGATGGTTTTTGAGGAGGGAGGTGATTTCAGCGTCGATCGTTTTTCGATCCCGTATTATCCCTATGCCACCTATGCCGGGTTAAAGGTGCCGGATGCCGGGAAAGGCGACAGGGTCCTTTACACCGGTAAATCCTATTCCATCGGTTTGCTTAACGTGGATGCAGCGGGAACACCTGTCGCCTCCTCCTCCATGAAGGTTGAGCTCTTCAAACTTGAATGGCGCTGGTGGTGGGATGATACGGGACAGGGCGGTGCCGATTTCCTCTCCCTGGCCTACAACCGGCCTGTGGACACGGCTTCCGTCAGGGTTGCCGGGGGTAAAGCGACATATGAACTGTTCGTCGACCGCGACGACTGGGGGCGTTATCTGATCAGGGTTACCGACCTGCGTTCGGGGCATGCTGCCGGCAGGGTGGTTTATATCGACTGGCCCGATTATTTCCGCATGCCCGGTGGCGAGAAACAGGCTGCCGCCATGCTCACCGTGACCAGCAACAAGTCTTCCTTCAAGGTGGGAGAGAAGATCAGGCTATCCATACCGTCCTCGCCGGATGGCAGGGCATTGGTGACCATTGAAAACGGAACTTCGATTATCCGGAGTTTCTGGACTGCCACCCGTCAGGGTTCCACTGAAATTGACCTCGAAGCCACGGCTCAGATGGCACCCAATTGTTATGCCAGCGTGACCCTGATCCAGCCTCATGCTCAGACGAAAAACGATCTGCCGGTGCGGTTGTACGGGGTAATACCACTCATGGTGGAAGATCCGGGGACGAAGTTATCACCGGTTCTGACTCTTCCTGCCTCCTTTTCTCCCGGCGAAGAAGCCGTGATATCGGTCAGGGAGCAGGGCGGGTTACCGATGACTTACACCCTTGCAGTGGTCGATGAAGGTTTGCTCGATCTGACCCGGTTCGCCACACCCGATCCCCGGGGGGCATTTTATGCCCGGGAGGCGTTGGGTGTGAAGACATGGGACCTTTATGATCAGGTCATGGGCGCTTTCCCGGGTGAGTTGCAGCGGATACTGAGCATTGGCGGCGATCAGGAAGGGATTGTCAGAGACGGGCAAAAAACTTCAAGGTTCAGGCCGATGGTGGTACATCTGGGGCCATTTACCCTGAAAAAGGGAGAGAGCCGTACCCATCGTTTTCTCATGCCCTCCTATGTCGGTTCTGTCAGGGTCATGGTGGTTGCCGGTCAGGATAGCCGTTACGGTTCAGCGGAAAAGAGTGTCGCGGTGAAAAAGGCCCTCATGGTGCTGGGTACGTTGCCAAGGGTTTTGGGCCCCGGTGAAACTGTTGCCTTGCCGGTGACCGTCTTCGCGATGGAACCAAAGATCCGGAAAGTCAGCATTTTGGTGGAGACCGACGAACACTTCACTGTCAATGGAAAAAGCCAGCAACATCTTACTTTTTCAGCCACGGGTGACCAACTTGCATTTTTTTCCCTGAAGGTTGCAGGGAAGACGGGGAGAGGCATTGTCAGGATCGTGGTTTCTGGGGACGGTGAACGGGCGGAACATCAGATCCATATTGATATCAGAAATCCGAACGAACCGGTTTATACAGTTTCAGAGCAAGCCATCGCGCCGGGGGAAGTATGGAACACCACGGTAAGTCCTCCGGGCGTTGCGGGCAGCAACAGCGGTTATGTGGAACTATCGGCTATGCCTTCGCTCAACCTCACCCGGCGTCTCGACGAGTTGATCCATTATCCTTATGGTTGTCTGGAACAAATTGTTTCGGGTGCGTTTCCGCAACTCTACCTGTCATCAATCGTTGATCTGACGGAAAGTGAGAAGCGATCCATTGCCGGAAACATTGCTTCGGTCATCTCCCGGATCAGTTCTTACCAGTTACCCTCAGGAGGGTTTGGGTTGTGGCCGCGCGCCCAATATCCTGATGAATGGGCTACCTCCTGGACCGGTCACTTTCTTCTGGAGGCTTCTGAGCGTGGTTATTCCCTTCCCCCTGGTTGGTTTGACAGATGGAGGGAGTTCCAGAAGCAGAAAGCGAATTCCTGGAGTGTGAATGCCGGGATTTTCAATGACGAAATGTCGCAGGCATACCGGCTCTATACCCTGGCACTAGGCAGAAGCCCTGAAACCGGCGCTATGAACAGGTTACTGGAGCAGCGGGAGCTGCCGGTCAATGCCCGTTGGCGCCTGGCCGCAGCCTATGCACTTACCGGCCGGCAGGAGGTGGCGCGACGGCTGATCCAACAATCGTCGGCAGAGATAAAACCATACCGCGAGATGGGAGGCACATATGGTTCCGATCTCCGGGATAAAGCGATGATGCTGGAAACGATGACGATGCTGGGCATGAAGGCCAGGGCGGTACCCCTTGCCAGGGATGTGGCGGAGGCGCTGGCAGGAAAGGAGTGGTTCAGTACCCAGACTTCTGCTTATGCCATCATGTCCATAGCCAAATTCACCGGCACTGAACCTGGAAACGGGATTTCCGCTTTGCTCAGTTATTCATCCGACGGCAGGGAAACCATCACCACCAGCCGGACACTTGTTAAAAAGGAGATCAGGATCACGGACGGGGAGCACCGGACCCTGTCGGTTACCAATACAGGAAAAGGGATGCTCTTTGGACGATTGGTTACCCGCGGCATACCGGCCACGGGTGATACCACTTCTGCTTCCAACGGTTTGCGCATCATGGTGTTGTACAAGGATTTACAGGGCAATATCATCAGTCCGGTCCGGTTAAAGCAAGGGACATCTTTCCTGGCGGAAGTCACGGTGGCCCATCCCGGAACGGCTGTCGGATACCAACAACTGGCCTTGTCCCAGATATTTCCTTCAGGATGGGAGATCATTAATGCCCGAAGCAGCGACCTGGCGCTCTCCATGGCCGGATCCTATCCGGTGAGTTATCAGGATGTCAGGGATGACCGGGTCAATACCTTTTTCGACCTTCCGACCGGACGGAGAGCCACGATTACCGTTATGCTGATGGCAGCCTGGCCGGGAAGGTACTATCAGCCGGCGGTTCGCTGCAGTGCCATGTATGACCGGACCATTTCGGCACGGGTTCCGGGCAGATGGGTGGAGGTGGCAAAGGAGTAGCCCTGATACAGAGAATATTTAAAATCAGGGAATTACCCTCGCGCTGTTCAGCAGGAGATAACTTACCTGCAAGCCTGACCGTCTGAAGGCGGATTGATTGATTTCAAATCTTATCTTATTGTTTTCCAAAAAGAAGTTGATCAAAACACCCTTTTCTGCAAAACCACGGGTCTCGCCCACCGTAATGATGGGTTTTCCGCGGGTATATTTTAGTATGCCCGGAAGGTTTTTTACCATATCAGGACATATATAGATCAGATGTGCAGGACGGGTTGTGTCGGGTCTGGTTGAGTAGCGGATGTGTACTTTCCTGTTCTTTACCCTGATCTGGCTGAAAAAATCCTCCAGTTCTCCCCTGAACGGACTTTTTCCCAAAACCAGGATGTTAAATGGCAATGCCGGGTTCTGCTGAAGAGAATCATCCGGCCAATCGATAAACCGGGTAAACCTCTCCAGAAATCCTGCCTTTAAAAGGTACTCAGAGCCCTGCGCCCGGAGGGGAACCTGCATCCCGACAACCATCCACAGCAGCGGAAGCAGGAGAAACCAACGATGCAACCAATATTTCACAGTAATGACGGTTATCATATCAGTGCTTTTCTTTTCTTCCGAAATCAAACCTTTTGGTGATTTTCACCAACACCGATCGTTGGGGTTGTCGGTAGCGGTCGGGAAGCAGGTTGGAGGGATGGTAGTATTCAGTGTTCAGTATATTATTGATCATCAGTTGAAAATCAAAGCCATTCCAACCCAGGTAATGAATGGAGCCGTTCAGGACAAAAGCCTCATCGATCCATTGGCTTCCGGTAGCTTTGATGGTTTTGAGACTTTTCTTCCGGTCATAAAAATAGCCGCCGAGGTTCACCCCCAGGCCGGCGATCAGTTTCAGGTTCAGCCTTGCCCCGGCCACATGCGGGGATATTTCAGGGAGGATGTTATTCTGACGGTCATGTGCATCGTTGTAAGTATAGTGAATGGCAAGGTCAATGCGGCCCGTTTTCACTACTGCACTGGCTTCGATACCGGTGACGGTAGCTTCATCATGGTTGTTCCACCTGAAGTTACCCAGCGTATCAGTGAATTCCGTGATCAGCATGCGGGAGAGTTTATTATGATACACAGAAGTTTCAAGGCTTAAAGAAGGGAATGGACTATAGGAAAGGGATACTTCCCCCGATCTCATTTGCTCCGGTTTCAGACCGGGATTACCGGTTCCGGCTGTATAATCCCAGGGGCGGGGAGCCCGGAAAGCCTCCATCCATGCTATACGGGCCGAAAAATTATTCAGGTTGAACATCAGTGCCACCCTTGGGGTCAGGGCCTTGTCATAATAACTGCTGAAATCCTGTCTCGCTCCGGCTGTCAGAATAAAATAGCGCAGGAAGGAGAACTGGCCCTGCAGATAAATACTGAAAAGTTGATCGGAGATCATCGACGGGCGACCGGGTGCCGGAGGGGTGATATCCTGGTCATCACTGTGAGAGATGGCGAATCCGTCGGCAACCTCCTCTTGTTCAAGTGTGACACCCCCGATGAACTGAAGGTTTTTAAACGGGTTATATTCCAGGACATTATCAACTCCGGCGAGCCAGTTTGGACGGTAGTATCCCACCTGATCCCCCCGTGAGGCGGTGTCGGATTTTAAAATATAGGCCACAGTGTTATCCAGAACCGTGGAATTCCGGGCATAGATCCTGACTGTATTGGACCATTTGTCTTTACCGGCAAACTGATATCCGGCGTAAATGTTGGTAAAAAGAATATTCCAGTGAGAACCCCGATCAAGATACTTATTGTTTACCGTCGTGTAATTGGTGGTACGGGACGATTTGATATAGCGGGAAGAGACTCCTGCAAAGAGGTTCTTGTACCTGAAATACCCTGAAAGACTATAATTATCCTCATAGTTTTCCATATTGTCGGTCCAGTTGTTGTCACCCCTGCTACCCCTCAGGTCGGCTTTTTCGGAACTGCTGAACATGCCGGCAATCCGGAAATTCACATCCCCATTGCGGTTGAGGTAGTCGTAGCCAAAGTCGATTTCGGTCGTTCTGAAATTTCCAAGGGCAGCGCCAATGTGGCCACTGTTGGGCTTTTCAGGTTTTTTGGTAATAATATTGATGATGCCTGACACGGCATTGGTGCCGTAAAGCGCAGAAGAGGGGCCATAAACCACCTCGATGCGTTCTGCATCTGCCAGATCGTATTGTCCTCCGCCATAAAATCCACCGGAGTTGAGTTCATTGACCTGTATCCCGTCGATCAGGAGGAGGATCAGGTTGTTCTGGCTGGGTAAACCGCGCAGGAAACTGTAAGTGTTGAAACCATTGATGTTCCTGAACTGAAATCCCGGCAGGTCGGCCAGGGCCTGCTCCAGTGTAGTGTAACCTCGGGTTCGGATCTGATCGGCCGTAATCACCCTGACTGTCGCCGGCGCTTCACGGATCTTCTGCTTCACTTTGGAAGCGGAGGAGATATCCATCTCCATCAACTCTTCCAGCGACATCTCCAGGATCTCTCGGCTGGTCACTTTCTGCGGATCCTGAGCCCTGGAAGAAATTGCCGTGAAAAGCATCCCGCAGATAACCAATGTCGTTATTAGATCGGTTTTCGATAACCGGATTCCGGTTTGCCGTTTCATACTGAATATTTTTCTCTAAAAGTAATAAAAAAGATTACTTTCGATTTTTATTGTATAATTTTAATGCACTGAATATAGCTGACGGAAAATGGATGATTCAACACTGCGATGATGGGTAAGATGGTCAGATGGATGAATACCTTGTCAATCAAGAATAAACTGATCATTTTAGTGTTGACCGTGCTGGTTCCGGTTTTGACCGTGACATTTATCCTGGTTATTTTCTGGGGGATAAGGGATTATCGAAGCGATATGAAGAGCAGTGCCAGGCTATACGCCCGGCTTATTTCCGACTACTGCATCACCCCGCTGGCTTTTGGCGATTATCAGGGCGCCGGTGAAATGCTTATGAAGATCAGGGCGATACCGTCGATAACCGAAGCAATCCTTTACAACGAGCATGATTCGGTGGTGGCGCGTTATGCATCGGTCGAAACCTTGCTATCCGATGGTGCCGATCCCCTTCAGCAGAAGGAAGGATTTTATGCTCAGTACCTGCTGACAGCCGAGCCTGTCAGCCATAAAAAATTCAACTATGGCACATTGGTATTGGTGACATCCCTGGAGACCCTGAGGACTCAGACCCGGAGTTATATCCTGCTGATGGCCGGGGTGATGGCGTTGATATTGCTGGTCAGTTACTTTCTGACCAATTGGCTGCAGAGTTATATTTCAGGCCCTGTTCTCATGCTGTCGGAATTTACCAACCGGATCTCCCGGGAGGGAAATTTCCAACTCCGGATTGAAAAGGTTGGAAGCGACGAGATCGGAACGCTCTTTGACCGTTTCAACGAAATGCTGGAACAGATCAATCTTCGGGAAGTTATATCCAGAAAAGCCGGACAGGAGATGCGGCTGACCAACGAAAAGTTGAACCTGATCCTCGACAATGCACCATTCGGCTTTATGCATTACGATCATGACGGGGTCATCACCACCCTCAACAAGGGGCATGAGTTGTTGTTTGACCTTAAACGGGAAACACTGTTGGGAAAAAACCTTCATCAGACCATTGAGGATGAGGAGATGCGCCAGGCATTCCTATCTTCCCTGGATGGGACCCACTCTGTTTACACGGGTTTGTACACCTCCACCACCAGTGGAATGAGTACCTACATCCGGGCGATCTATACACCCCTCTTTTCAGAGGAGCAGAAAGTGATAGGCGGAGTGGGGATTTTTGAGGATATATCGGAACAAAAGCGCATCGAAAAACTTCAGGTGGAAAAAGAGGCGGCTGTTTTTGCCAATAAAGCCAAGAGCGTTTTTCTGGCCAACATGTCGCATGAGATAAGGACCCCCCTGAATGCCATCCTCGGTTTTGCCCAGTTGATGTCAAAGGATGAAAGCCTTCGTCCCGACCAGCATGAAAACGTTTCGATCATCAATTCATCAGGGGAACATCTGCTGGCGCTGATCAACAATGTATTGGAGATGTCCAAAATAGAGGCGGGTCGTATCGCTCTGAATAATAATGCTTTCAATATCCGGGGAATGATAGGCGATATCATCAACCTCTTCCGGACGAAAACCGATGAAAAGAAATTGTACCTTCATAGCCGGGTTTCTGAGGAGATTCCGGATTATCTCTTTGGTGACGAGGGTAAAATCCGTCAGGTGCTGATCAACCTCCTGGGTAACGCCGTGAAGTTTACTTCCGAAGGAGGAATTACTGTAAGGGTCTGGACGATCGATGCACCGCCGGATAAACTGATCCTCAATATGGAGGTTGAGGATACCGGCGTAGGGATCGCCACGGAAGAGATGGACAAAGTCTTTGTATATTTTGAACAGACCCGAAGCGGGGTCAGCTCCCACTCCGGAACAGGGCTTGGGCTGGCCATCTGCAAGGAATATGTCCAGATGATGAATGGCGACATAGAGGTGACCAGCATCCCCGGGAAGGGTTCCGGTTTTCATTTTTTTGTAGAGACCATGGAATGTAGTGAGGCGCCTGCTGAACACCGGATGAGGCATGCCACCGTGATCGGCATGGAGCCGGGCCAGGGGGTGATCAAGGTCCTCGTAGTGGACGATAAGGAGCCCAACCGGAAACTGTTGACCAGGATGCTGACACCGGTTGGATTTCTTATCGGCGATGCCACCAACGGCGAGGAAGCGGTGGAGATGTTCGAGCACTGGCATCCGGACCTGATCCTGATGGATATGGTCATGCCGGTCATGGACGGATATGACGCGATCCGCACCATCAGGCAGATGCCGGGCGGAAAGGAAGTCATGATTTTTTCGATCACCGCCAGTGTTTTTGAGGAGGATAAACACAATATCTTCGAATCAGGTGCGGATGAATTTATCATGAAACCTTTCCGTGAAGAGGATATTTACCAGAAGATCACCGATCGGATGGGCATCAGGTTCATCTACCGGAGTGAAAAGAAAGAAAGTTCCGGAACAGTCGCCGCTGATATTCTTACCGCCGGGGTGATTGCAGCACTTCCGCCTGAAATGGCAGAGCGTACCCGAAAAGCTTTACTGAATGGTGATATCCAGGTGATAGAGGAGGAGTTTTCCACCCTTCAGGTGAAAGATCCGATGGTTAAAGAGGCGCTGTTGAACCTCCTGAAGAATTTCGATTTTGACTATCTGAACAGACTGTTTAATGTGTAAAGGACTCATAATTACTTTTATTCCTCATGGAAAATATCCTCGTTATTGATGATACCCCTGCCAACCTGGAAATCCTGATCCGCCTGTTTCAGAAGGAGGGATACAAGGTCAGGGCAGTTCCTAACGGGATGATGGGAATCAGGGCAGCGGAGAATGAACCGCCGGATATTGTGCTGCTCGACGTGAATATGCCGGAAATGAACGGTTACGACGTTTGCAGGGCAATGAAACAGACGGAAAAACTTCGCAATATCCCGGTTATTTTCATCAGCGCACTGACTGAAACATTCGACAAGGTTACTGCATTTGAGGCAGGAGGTGTCGATTACATCACGAAACCTATCCAGTTCCAGGAATCCCTGGCCAGGGTTCGTACGCACCTTGCCCTCCGTCGGTATCAGCGAATGCTGGAAGAACGCAACACGGAACTCAATGTGGCGTTGAATCAACTGAAAGAGGCTCAAAGTCAGCTCGTCAATTCGGAAAAAATGGCCTCACTCGGGGTGTTAACAGCCGGTGTTGCCCACGAGATCAATAACCCCATCTCCTTCATCCAGACTTCGGCGATCGGATTGAAGAACAATATTCGGTTCTTCCTGGGCCTGCAGGAGCAATACGAAACGGTGTTAGCCAGTCTGGATCCGAATGCCCTGACCGGATTACAGGAATATAAAACGGAATATGAATTCAGTGATCGCCTGGAGGAGTTGACCTTGCTGACCGAAAATATCCTGACCGGCGCTACCCGAATATCCAACATTGTCAGGAGCCTGCGGCTCTTTTCGCGCCTGGATGAAACCGACAGCAAAAGTATTGATATTCATGAAAACATCGATTCGACACTTTTACTGCTCCAGCCCCGGATGAACAATCGTTTCAATGTGATCAGGGAATACGGGCAGATCGATCTGGTACCCTGCTTTCCGGCCAAGATCAGCCAGGTATTCATGAACCTCATCAGCAATGCAATCGATGCCATCGAAGCAAAACCACTTCCGGGAACCGGAGACTTTATCCGCATCCGGACAGGGGTTGCCGAAATCAACCATAACCGTTATGTAACCATAGAAATAGAAGATACCGGGGAAGGAATCCCCGAAGATTTGCTGAAAAAAATTTTCGATCCTTTCTTTACTACCAAACCGGTGGGAAAAGGATTAGGACTCGGGCTATCCATTTCAACCAATATCATCAAGGAACATGGCGGCCAACTCGAGGCCGGCAACCTGACCCCTTCCGGTGCCATTTTCCGCATTGTCTTACCCATCAATTGTTCAACTAATGGAAGAGCGTAAAAAATTCAAAGTCCTGTTCATCGACGATGAACCTGCCAGCCTCCTGGCCTTTAAAAGTGTTTTTCGTGATTTCTACCAGGTTTTTACCGCCTCATCGGCGGAAGAGGGTTATGAGGTTATGAAGAACAACGAAATCCATATCGTGATTTCAGACCAGCGGATGCCCGGAGTTACCGGAGTTGATTTTTTACAACGGATCAGGATTGAATATCCCGATACGGTCAGAATGCTGGTGACGGGTTATTCCGATATCGATGCGGTTATCCGCTCCATCAACGGGAGCATGATCTCCTACTATTTCTCCAAACCATATAGCGAAACGGCGATGAAGGCCATCCTCGACAGTGCGATCGATAAGATCAAACTGCTGAAGGAGAACCAGTTATTGCTGGAAAAGTTGCAAAAAATGGTGGATGAACTTACTATTGCCCACGAACAGGCACAGGAATCATCGCGACTGAAATCATCCCTGTTGGCCAACCTCAACCATGAATTCCGAACCCCGATGAACAGCATCCTGGGTTTCAGTCAGATCCTCCGGGAGACCCTTCCCTCGCAGGAGTTCAGGGAACAGGCCAACTATATCTACGTGTCAGGAAACCGGCTGCTTAAAACACTGAACGGCATCGTAGTCCTCGCTCAGTTTGAAGCCGATAATACACTGCCTGACGTGGAGGATATCGACCTGAGCGACCTGACCGGGCAGATTCTCGATGAGTATAAGGATTCCGCGGGCCGGAAAAAGATTGCCCTGACGAGCCACATCTCCGATAATGTGCATGCGAGTTTCAATAAAGCCTTTGCCAACCTGATCATTTCCAATCTTGTGGATAATGCCCTGAAATTCACTTCACAGGGAGCCGTTGATGTCTATGTGGATGAGGAAAATGATGGCCAGCAGTCATATGGGCTGATCCGGGTAACGGATACCGGAATTGGTATACCGGAAACGCAGCAAGGCAAAGTTTTTGAAGAGTTTTTTCAGATCAGTGCCGGTTACGGGCGTTCCTTTGAAGGGTTGGGAATAGGTTTGGCCTTATGTAAAAAGATACTGGACAGGCTGGGAGGAAGAATATCGATGCATCCAAGGAGCGGGGGAGGAACGGAATTCAGGGTCCATTTTCCGGTGAAAGTGTTGCAGTCAAAAACTGCCGAACCAGGCTTTGAACATGATCCGTCAGTGGCCGGTGAACAGGCGCCTTCCGGTACCGATATGAGAAGGGATATGCCATTGGTACTGATGGTGGAGGACAATAGTTACAACATGGAACTGATGACACTTTACCTGCGCCGTCATTA
>CAYLVY010000002.1:38976-45830 GCA_964387205.1 uncultured Draconibacterium sp. | reverse complement strand
CATTATCGGCTTGATCGTGCTTTTGATGGTGAAACGGCCCTGAAGAAAGCATCGGAAACCCATTATGATGCTGTGCTGATGGATATTAATCTTGGACCGGGCATAGACGGGGTGGAAGCCATGAAGCAAATCCGGGAGATGCAGGGTTACGGAAATGTCCCGATCATCGCGGTCACGGGTTATGACCAGGCCTCTGACAAGCAAAATTTTCTTACACGGGGATTTACTGCTTTTCTTCCCAAACCTTTTACCCGTACTGACCTGCTTCGCATGCTCGACGACATCCTGAGTGCGTGAACGGTTCCCATATCTGATCCTTCTGCCTTTCGTGATCATTTCGATGATCGTGATCTGGTTTTCACTTCCCCGTCCACTCTTCAACGATCCCTTTTCCACCGTTCTGACCGGGCGGAACGGTGCATTGCTCGGGGCCCGTCTGGCTGATGACCAGCAATGGCGCTTTCCCGGTCGGCAGGGTATACCGGATAAATTCAGCGAGGCGATCATTCATTATGAAGACCGCTGGTTTTGGCTCCATTCCGGGTTCAATCCTATTGCACTGGTCAGGGCGGCTGCTCAAAATGTAAGGGCAGACAGGATTATCAGCGGCGGAAGTACCCTGACCATGCAGGTGATCCGGTTGGCGAGAAAAGGACGTCCGAGAACACTGAAAGAGAAAGCAGCGGAACTTTATCTCGCCTGGCGGCTGGAACTTACTCATTCTAAAAAGGAAATACTGCAACTGTACGCTGCGCATGCTCCGTTCGGAGGCAATGTGGTGGGGCTGGAAGCGGCTTCCTGGCGCTATTTCGGGGTAAGTCCCCGCCACCTCTCCTGGGGGGCAGCCGCCACATTGGCGGTACTTCCCAACAGTCCCGCCCTGATCCACCCCGGCCGAAACCGTCATCTTCTTCTTGAAAAACGAAACCGGCTGTTGGACCGCCTTCACCAAAGGGGTGTAATTGACGCCTCCACCTGCTCTCTTGCCAAATGCGAACCCATTCCCGGTAAGCCATTTCCTCTGCCCCGTCTGGCGCCCCACCTGCTATCACGATCCATACCGGAGGGATGGAAAGGGTCTATGATGGTTTCAACCATTGATGAGGGATTGCAGGCAAGGACAGCGGAAATATTAGACAACCATCGTTCCTTCTGGAATGCCAACGGGATATGGAATGCAGCGGTGATCGTTGCAGATGTCCACACCATGCAGGTTCTGGCCATCCATGGCAATATTCCGAATCCGGACAGCCGGGAACATGGCCAGGAAGTGGATATTACGAGGTCACCAAGAAGTACCGGCAGCATCCTGAAACCTATCCTTTATGCCGCCATGCTGAACGAGGGGCTCATCCTGCCCCATACCCTGATCCCCGATGTGCCGACCCAAATTGGTGGTTTCGTACCGGAAAACTATAACCTTACTTACGACGGGGCGGTTTCTGCCAGCCAGGCGCTGGCAAGATCGCTCAATATTCCGGCCGTTAAAATGCTTCAGACCTATACCTATCCCCAGTTCTATCATTTGCTGAAGCGATTGGGCGTCAGTACCCTGAAAAAACCTCCCGGACATTATGGTTTATCTGTCATCCTGGGCGGCGCCGAGGCAACACTTTGGGATATGACCTCCATATACGCTGTGCTGGCAGGGAAACTGAATACGGCCAGTGAATCTCCGGCCCCGGGACGGCAGACTGCCTGGCTTACCTATATCCCGGATCATATACACCGCCATCCGACACTTGCCGGTACCTCCTTCCCGTTCGATCCGGGTTCGCTTTTCCTGACCTTTGAAGCAATGGTGGAGGTAGTACGACCAGGTGATGAAATGATGTGGCGACAATTTTCCGCGGCGAGCAGGATTGCCTGGAAGACCGGAACAAGTTTCGGAAACCGCGATGCGTGGGCAATCGGGGTCACCCCTGAGTTTGTGGTGGGAGTGTGGGTGGGGAATGCATCGGGGGAAGGCAGACCGGGCCTTACCGGAATCACTATGGCAGCACCCGTTTTATTTGATGTCTTCCGTTCCCTGCCACCAACCACCTGGTTCAAAGTGCCTGAACACTCCCTGGTCCGGATCCCGGTTTGCCGGCATAGCGGTCACCGTGCCTCTGATCTTTGTGAAACAACCGATACCATCGGGATACCCAAAGCCGGACTGAAGACCGATCCGTGTCCGTATCATCAGATCGTTCACCTGGATTCAACCGGAAGATGGCAGGTAACCTCCGATTGTGCCTCTCCCTCTTCGATGCACCACGTCGCCTGGTTTGTCCTTCCTCCTGTCCAGGAATGGTATTTCAGGAACCGAAACCCGTTTTATAAAGCATTGCCACCGTTTCTTCCCGGTTGTCAGCCTTCCGGTGGACGTAAGAACATGGAGCTGATCTATCCGCGTCACAACAGTGTGTTGTATATACCGGTGGAACTCAACGGAAAACCGGGAAGCACGGTGTTCAGGGCAGCCCACAGGAATCCCTCGGCCGTGGTATACTGGCATCTCGACGACCGGTTTGCCGGTACCACGAAGCAGCATCATCAACTGGCATTCTCTCCGCCGCGGGGGCCCCACCGGCTCAGCCTGACCGACCAGTATGGGGAATCGATCACCGTGCGATTTGAGGTTATCAGCAATAAAGGAAAACCTTAACCTTTTCCCGGTGTTGGTTCCGTGAATGGATTCTGTAACAGGGGTTATCATCCGACACGATTTTTATCGGTAAATGTGTCATCCTGATCGATTAGTATCGTAAATTTGTATCTTAATTTCTGATTCATGAAAAAAATATCGCTTTTGCTGTTTTGCCTGATTGCAGTTTTCTCTCTTCGGGCAGGAGAAGTTACACGGCGCTATGCTTTTACAGAGCCATCCATTGCTGCGCTGGATCATTATCAAACGATCAGGTTTGGAAATACCCTTCAGTCCGGACTGACAGGTGAACCATCGCTGCCTTATCATTCCGTGGCTTTGCTGCTGCCACCGGGTGAAACAGCGGTTTCTATAGAGATCAGGGGAGAAGGGTTCACGACCGTTCCCGGGCATTATGCTCTTTACCCCAGGCAATATGTCAGCCCAATCTCCCGGGGCCATGACGGGGTTTTCGTGAAGAAGGAGGACGTTTACCGTTCGGCTCAGCTTTATCCCGGGGTGATGGAGGGAAATCTCAGTACCCATTTTCTCAACGGGTTCGGTTTCGCCCTGTCGACTTTTACACCGGTTGTTTACCGTCCGGCTACCGGGGAGGTATACTACTACAGGGAAGTGACGGTTACCATCATTACCCGTCCTGATGTGAAGGCTGAACTGGCGCTGAAAAACCTGCAGACTACCGGAAATGTCAGGTCCAAAGTGGCCAGGCTCGCCCAGAACCCGGAGATGATGGAGCAATATCCGGCCAGAACATCTGTCCGGTCAGATTATCAGATACTTATTATCACCTCATTTCTTTTTGAGGAAGGATTTCAACCATTGACCGAATACTATAATTCCAGGGGACTGACCTCTCAGATTACCTCTGTGGAGAGCATCAATGCCTCCGGTACCGGTTCCGACCTGCAGGAAAAGATCCGCAACCATATCATCAACGAATATCAGGTTAGCGGAATTGAGCACGTGATCCTGGGAGGCGATATCGCCCATGTACCCTACAGGGGATTCTACTGCTACGTGGTATCTGGTTCCGGATATGAAGACAGCAATATTCCCGCTGACCTCTATTATGCTGCACTCGATGGCACCTGGAACGACGACAATGACTGGAAATGGGGCGAGCCGGGCGAAGACGACCTGCTGCCGGATATTTCGGTCGGAAGGATGTCGTTCAGCACTGTGGCCGAGTTGGAGAATATGGTGAACAAATCTGTCAACTATCAGACCAATCCCGGCGAATGGGAGATGAACAAACCCTATCTCGTTTCGGAATTTCTGTATGATGATCCCATGACCTGGGGAGCCGATTACCTTGAACTGCTGATCGATGACCATAGTGATAACGGGTATTTTACCTATGGAATGCCATCAGCTGATAATAATATTACCCGTTTGTATGACACACCGGGATTTAACTGGTCGTCGGGTCAGGTAATCTCAGGAATCAATGCCGGGAAGAGTTTTATTCACCATTCGGGACACTCCAACTCCAATTACATGATGCGCCTCTATACCTGGGATATCAACAACAGCAATTTTTCCAAGGTGAACGGAGTGGATCAGAATTTTCAACTGATGTACACCCATGGTTGTATTTGCGGGGCTTTTGACGAGGAGGACTGTATTGCCGAGAAGGCGGTTTCCATTGACAATTTCCTTGCCGGCGGCATTTTTAACAGCCGTTACGGCTGGTTTAACCAGGGGCAGACGGAAGGCCCCTCCGCTCATCTCCACCGGGAGTTCATCAGCGCAGTATACCATCCGGATGCCGATTCGGCCATCCGTGAACTCGGAGCTGCCCACAGCATGTCCAAGATCATGACCGCCCCATGGAGCAATCTGCCCGGAGAATTCGAGCCGGGGGCCCAACGGTGGTGTATGTATGACTGCAACGTCCTGGGTGATCCGGTTTTGAAAGTATGGACAATGGCTGATCCTGTTGGCATGGCATCGGCTCCGGACATACCCTCCATGCGCCTGTCACCTATTCCATGCCACGGTCAGCTGCGGGTTGAACCGAATCACCACTTCTCCGGGAATATTCGGATCAGTGTGATGAACAACATGGGGAAGGAAGCATACTCGGCTGTTTTCAATCGGGGCTCCGGACAAGGAGTGTTTTCATCTGATCTGGGCCACCTGCCCGCCGGCCATTATTTATGCAGACTGACAGATGGCAAACAAACCAGTGTTGAGAAATTCATCATTGTACGATAATTTTGATACAAATTACACAAAATCCTTTTAACCTCTTTTTATAAAGTGTAAATTTGCATATCCAATCACCAATCTCATCCAACATGAAAAAATTTTATCTTTTAATGATCTTCTTTGCACTGGCAGTATTCCAACTGCAGGCACAGCATTTCATGTATCCCGACGTTACGGGTAAAAAAGCAGGTATGAACCTGGTCGATACCAGGACTACCGGCGTTACGGTGGAATATGCCGTCCCTGAATTTACCCTGGACGACCTTGTCGTCAACGGAACCACCATGAAGAATATCCAGCTGCCCGGTACCTTCCTGTTCAACGATGAAGGGATGCCGAACCTTCCGGGTAAAGGCGGATATATTGCCATCCCTCAGGGCGCTGTAGCCAAATTGAGGATAGTATCGGAAAAGACCGATATCATCCACAATGTGGAAATTGCTCCTGCGCCCCGGATCCCGCTCGACAGCGACAAGAATCCGCTGGAATACACACCCGATCCGAGTGTCTATTTCAAAAATGATTTTTATCCTGCATCCCCCGTGCAACTTTCCGAAGTTTCACATTTCAGGGGCGTGGATGTGGTAATCCTGGGCGTTACTCCGTTCCGGTACAATCCGGTCAGCAAAGATCTGATCGTTTACAAAGAGTTGCAGGTCGAAGTTGTTTTTGAAGGTGGTAACGGCCAGTTTGGCGACCAGGCTTATCGCAACCGCTGGTGGGATCCTATTATGCAGGATAACATCATGAACTATTCGCAACTTCCTGCCGTGGATTATAATGCAAGGTTGCAGACCTATTCCGACAATGTGCTGAATGATGAATGTGAATACATCATCATTTGCCCCACCGGACCGGCATTTCAATCCTGGGCCGACAGTATCCGCCGCTTCCGCCTCGAACAGGGTATCCTGACCAAGGTATTTACCGTGGATGCCATCGGCGGAAACACCACCACCGCGATCGAGGCTTTTATCGACAATGCCTACAACACCTGGACCCTCAAGCCCGCCGCATGTCTGATGCTGGGCGATTATGGCAACGATGCCACCAAAAATCTTATCTCCCCCATGCTGCCCCACTCCGGAGGTTATCCCAACTTTGCATCTGACAATAAATATGCAGACGTTACCAACGATAACCTGCCCGATGTGGTCTTCGCCCGCATCACTGCCAATGATGAAACCCAACTGGAGGTGATGGTGACCAAGTTCCTCAACCACGAACGCAATCCGCCGGTCGATCCCAGTTTCTATGACCGTCCGATCACTGCACTTGGCTGGCAGACCGAACGTTGGTTCCAGCTTTGCTCTGAAATTGTCGGTGGATTTTTCAGGAATGAATACGGTAAAAACCCAAGAAGGATCAACGCCATTTACCAGGGATCACCCGGTTCCACCTGGTCAACCGCTACCAATACATCCACCATTGTCAGCTATTTCGGCCCCAGCGGACTGGATTATATCCCCCAGCAGCCCTCCTCTATGCCATGCTGCTGGAATGGCGGAACCGCCACCCAGATCAATCAGGGAATCGACTCAGGCGCCTTTATGCTGATGCACCGCGACCACGGAGCCTATACCGAATGGGGTGAACCTGCCTACAATACTTCCTGGGCGATGCAGTTGAAAAATACCGCCATGACCTTCATCTTCTCCATCAACTGTCAGACCGGTGCCTATCACCGCTCATCTGATTGCCTTGGTGAGAAATTCCACCGCCAGTTCAAAGATGGACACAATGCAGGTTCCATGGGTTTTGTAGCTCCTACCGAAACCTCCTATTCTTTCGTGAACGATACTTTTGTCTGGGGAATGATGGATAACATGTGGCCCGATTTTATGCCGGCCGAATATACCAACCCCGAAAGCCGTGGCCTCTGTCCTGGATTTGCACAAGCTGCCGGCAAATATTTTCTCCAGCGTTCCAACTGGCCTTACAATACCAGTAACAAGGTAATAAATCAAAAAACGCTTGCTCCCCCATACGTTTT
>CAYLVY010000002.1:0-38966 GCA_964387205.1 uncultured Draconibacterium sp. | reverse complement strand
ATCACCTATCAGATGTTCCATATGCACGGTGATGCATTCACCACCATGTATTCGGAAATTCCTCAGACATTAGCGGTTACCCATGATCCTACCATCAATTTCGGAAATACTCAGGTATCCATAACGGCTACCGACAGTGCTTTCATCTGCCTCACCCATGGCGACCAGATCCTGGCCACGGGCTACGGCAGCGCCAGCGGCCCCGTCTCCTTTACCATTCCGGTTCTTCCGGTCAGTTCGGTCATCAAGATCACGGCCACCAAAAGGAATTATTTCCGTTATACCGACAATATCACCGTTACCTCCGAAGTGTTGCTGGCTAACTTCTCAGCCAGTCAAACCAACATCTGTGAGGGAGCAGGAGTCGATTTCACTGACCTCTCCTCCGGAAATCCGATCACCTGGGCCTGGGAATTTCCCGGTGGCAACCCGGCTACTTCCAACATGCAAAACCCGACCGGCATTGTATATGCCCAACCCGGCAACTACGATGTGATCCTGACGGTATCCAAAGCTACCGGAACCCCGGCCACTATTACAAAATCGGCTTATATCAGCGCCCTCGGACATCCTACTGCCAGTTTCACCGGCGTTACCGGTTGCCCGGGTATTCCGGTAAACTTCACCGATGAGAGCACACCGAACGGCGGTACCCTTACCGACTGGAGCTGGACATTCGGTGACCCAGCTTCCGGAAGCAACAACACTTCCTATCTGCAGAATCCTTCCCATACCTATAATACCCCAGGGACCTATTCTGTGACACTGGAAGTTACTGCCAACGGAATCTGTAAAAACGCAAAGACCGTTGATATCATCATGGAAGATCTTCCCGGACAGGCCTCTAAACCTACCGGTGAGGCGAACCTCTGCAAAGATGTAACCGGAAAGACCTATACCACAGAGGGTGCTACCGGAGCCGATGGATACAACTGGCTGGTGGAACCGGAAACCGCCGGAACCATCACCGGCCTTGATGCCACCGGAACACTGGAACTCACCGCCGGATATACCGGTCCTCTGACTATTAAAGTGAAAGGTGTCGGATTGTGCGGAAGCGGTGATTATTCGGAAGAACTCTCCGTTATGGTAATCCAGGCGCCCGAAGCACCTGCCAAACCATCAGGGGCTGACAGCGTGAACCTCAACAAATTACAGCAGACAGAACTCACCATCGATGAGGTAGCCGGCGCTACCAGCTATACCTGGAGCATCGATCCATCTGCCGCCGGAACCATCAGCGGAACGGGTCTCGCCGTCACAGCCAACTGGACTCCGACCTATCGTGGCATGGCCAACATTACCGTGAAATCAGCCAATGAGTGCGGTGAAAGCCTTGCTTCAGAAGCTAAGCAGATTAAACTGTATGCCCCGGTTGGTATCGGAGAAAATGAAGGTGCCCGCCTCGAAATTATCCCCAACCCGAACAGTGGCCGCTTTACCCTTGATATTCTGACCGGTTTCTCCACCAGTCTCAATGTTACTTTGGTCAACCCGCTGGGACAGGTTGTTTATTCCGAGCAGGATGTCAGGGTAGATGGAAAGCTGAAGAAAGTGATGAACCTCTCCAACCTTTCAAAGGACGTATATCTGCTGAAGGTGGAAGGCAAAGGTGTTTCTGCCTCCATCAGCGTAGTGATCAGTCACTGACGTTTTCAGGCTGATAATTAAAAAGAGGGCGTTCCGACGGAACGCCCTCTTTTTTTTGGTTTTTCGGAAGGTCAATCCTGGTATTGAAAATCCTGATCACGCAAACGGGGGGTAAACCCTGCTTCCCGGATCGCAGCCCGGATACCTTCTGCATCGAAGGTGTGGCTGGCGCCTGCTACCCGCACCACGTTCTCCTCGATCATGATGCTGCCGAAATCATTGGCCCCGGCGTAAAGACACATTTGGGCCGTTTCTTTCCCGACAGTAAGCCAGGAGGCCTGTATGTTGGGGATGTTGGGAAGCATGATCCTGGCGATCGCGATCATACGGATATACTCCAATGCTGTGACCCGGTTGGTTACCCCCTGCTTTTCGCGAAGGCGTGTCTTTTCATCCTGGAACGGCCATGGAATAAAAGACAAAAATCCCTTGTGACCTTCTGGTTTTTCAGCCTGTACCGTGCGGATTTTCACGAGGTGTTCCAAACGTTCCTCCAGTGTCTCGATATGGCCGAACATCATGGTTACAGAGGTGGTCAGGTCCATCCGGTGGGCAACCCGCATCACTTCAAACCACTCTTCGGCGGAACACTTGGCCGGGGAGAGAATTTTTCTGACCCGGTCGGAGAGGATCTCGGCCCCGGCACCGGGGAGAGAGGTGAGGCCTGCTTTTACCAGGCGCTCCAAAACAGTCTGATGGGAGCATCCGGATTGCCTGGCAAGCCAGGCGATCTCAGGGGGACCCAGGGCGTGGAGCCGCAGGTCGGGGTATCGTTGTGTTAGCGTGGAGAAAAGTTCCTCATAAAATTCCAGCCCTAGTTTGGGATGAAGCCCCCCCTGGAGAAGCAACTGGTTGCCGCCCAGGCTCCGCATCTCTTCAATCTTTTCGCAGTATTCCTCCATAGTGGTCACATATGCTTCAGGACTGTTGCCGGAGCGGTAAAAGTTGCAGAAGTGACAACCGGAGATACAAACATTGGTGATATTAACATTACGGTCGATGATCCAGGTCACCTCCTGTCCGGGGTGAAGTTGGGTACGCAATTGATGGCCGGCTGCCATCAGTTGTCCCAATGGCGCATGGTGAAAAAGGTGAAGTCCCTCTGAAACGGTCAGGAAACCGGAAGTTATGGCAAAACGAAGCAGTTGATCAGTGTTCATGTAAAGGTGTCTGAGTGGAGGTGGCTGTTGAAACAGCCAGTTGACAATGTTCCGGAGGCAAAATTACGGTAAAAATGGTTAAACGGTAAAATGAAGAAATGGTAAAAGGGTAAAACAGCGAAGAGAGTGTTCTCACCATTTCACCATTTGTTTTCGTCGTATATTTGATCTTTCTCTTAAGGGTTGAAATGAGGAATGTAAACCGATACAACGTGGGTAAGTTCCTGCTGGCAGGAGTGGCGCTGGTGTTGGGAATGGTGCTGATCGCCTTTATTTTTCGCTCCCCGGTGGCATCGTGGTTTGTTAACCGGCAAATCGCCCGGTTCAATCAACAACGCCATGCCTGCCTGTCTGTCGATCGGGTCCGGATAAAGGGATTGGCAGCTATTCAGATGGAAGGCCTGTCCCTGTCACCGGAAAACGGTGATACTTTGGTTTCGGTCGATACCGTTTTTGTGTCGATAGGGATACTTAAACTCTTCGCCGGACGCCTTTCCATTCATCAGCTATCCCTCGTCAATCCCAGGTTGACCATGACCGACCGGAGCGGCGTGGAGAACTACCGGCTTCTGCTTGACCATCCGTCGCCAAAACAGGATACCCCGGCGCCAACTTCGGGTTATGCCGCCATGGCCGAACGTATGCTCAGGTTTACCTTTGATAAGATACCACTGGAACTCAGGATCACAAATCTATTTGTGTCCTATGAATCCAAGGGACACAAGGTGGAACTTCATTCGGATCAACTTCATTTGCACCGGCAATATTTTCGGTGCAATGTCGAATGGAATGAAGATAGCCTCAGGCAGGGATGGACGGTGGCCGGGCATATTGAAAACAGGCGTCGGCTGGCAGAATTCAGGCTTTTTGCTGAAGGGGACAGCAAGATGGTGCTCCCATGGTTGAAGTATCAATGGAATGCAGGTATCGCTATGGATACCCTGGCGTTTCGGTTTAATGAAATTCCGGCAGATGAGGGGACGGTCAGAACTGAAGGTTTTCTCCACATTCACGGCCTGATGGCAGATCACCGTAGGATCGCATGCCGGCCGGTGATTTTCAACCAACTGGCGGTGGATTACCGGTTGACCATCGGGGAGGATTATGCGGAGATCGACAGCGCCACCCGGGTTGTTTTCAACCGGATCCGGCTGAACCCTTACCTGCGGTATCAACCAAGCCCGGGACATTCGGTGATCCTGTCGGTCCATAAGCCACCCTTCCCGGCACAGGATCTTTTCGGATCATTTCCACCGGGGTTGTTCACTGTCCTGGAAGGCATCACCACACGCGGGAAACTCTCCTGGGACTTAAACTTTCGTGCCAACCTTTCCTCCCCCGATTCATTGGTATTTGAAACGGCGCTCCATCGTCATCAGTTCGGTGTGATATCCTATGGAACCAGCAACCTGACAAGGCTTAATGAAGATTTTGTTCATACGGTCTGGGAAGACGACCAGCCGGTGAGGAGTTTCACCGTTGGGCCGGAAAATCCTGAATTCAGGCGGTTGGCGCAGATGTCGCCATATTTACAGTATGCGGTGATGACCTCCGAGGACGGGGGATTTTATCAGCATCGCGGATTTTTACCCGATGCCTTTCGCGAGTCGTTGATCACCAATATTAAAGAACGCCGGTTTGCACGCGGAGGCAGTACCATCACCATGCAACTGGTCAAAAACGTTTTCCTCAGCCGTAACAAAACCATTGCCCGCAAACTGGAGGAAGCCCTGATCGTATGGTTGATCGAGAATCAGGGACTGACGACCAAGGAACGGATGATGGAGGTTTACCTGAACATCATCGAATGGGGGCCAATGGTTTATGGCGCCAATGAAGCAGCCCGGTTCTATTTTAATAAGGAGGCCTCAAAGCTGACACCGGAGGAATCGATATTTCTGGCTTCGGTGATCCCGCGACCCAAATCTTTCCGTTATGCCTTTGATGAAGAGGGACGGCTTCGGGAGTACCAGGCCGATTTTTTCAGGCTGGTGACTCAGAAGATGTTGGACAAAGGTTGGATATCATCCGGCGAAGCCGAAAAGATGGTGCCATCGGTGGAATTGCAAGGGGCCGCCCTGAAATGGCTGAAGCGAGGCGATTCCGTTCAGGGAAATAATCTTCAATTGCCGGAGGGTGCCGGTATCACTCCGTGAAAAAAGAGATAACTTTGTCCAACCGAGATCACTAAAATCAAATCATATTAACATGCAGAGCAAATCTTCCCTTTCCCGGCTTCTTCCAGTCCTTTTCGGATTTTTTATCATGGGTTTTGTTGATGTGGTTGGCATTTCGGCCAATTATGTCAAAAAAGACTTCGACCTCAGCGATACCCTCGCCAACCTCCTTCCCATGATGGTCTTTCTCTGGTTCCTGGTCTTTGCTGTTCCCGCCGGAGTGGTGATGAATTCGCTCGGAAGAAAGAAAACAGTGATCCTGAGTATGGTCATCACTTTTGTGGCCATGCTGGTACCATTATTCTCCTATCATTTTGGGGTCGTATTGGTCGCTTTTGCCTTGTTGGGAATTGGCAATACTATTCTTCAGGTATCTCTTAATCCGTTGATGACTAATGTTGTACGTGGCGAATTACTTACCAGCAGCCTGACCTGGGGGCAGTTTATCAAAGCCATTGCCGCCTTTCTTGGTCCGGTCATTGCAGGCTTTGCCGCCTCAAGCCTGGGAAACTGGAAACTGATATTCCCGATTTTCGCCGCTGTCACCCTGCTCTCGATGCTATGGCTCATGCTGACGGCTATTCCCGAAAACCACGAGAAGAGCAAAACCTCCTCATTTGGCGCCAGTTTTGGTTTGTTGCGCGATCCCATGATCCTGGTATTTTTCCTCGGGATCCTGGCCGTGGTGGGGATCGATGTCGGGTTGAATATTACTGTCCCGAAATTCCTGATGGAACGTTGTGATATTGCCCTGGAGCAGGCCGGACTGGGTACAAGTCTCTATTTCATTGCGAGGACATCGGGAACCTTTGTCGGAGCCATTTTGCTGGCAAAGATGGCCCCCCGGAAATTCTTCATCACCGGTGTGGTGGTGGCCATGGCCGGAACTCTCGCTATGTTGCCCCTGAACAATGTATGGGCAATACTGGTGATGGTTTTCCTTGTCGGATTTGCCCTGGCCAATGTCTTCTCCATTATTTTTTCGGCAGCCCTGCAGCGAAATCCATCTCATAGTAACGAGATTTCAGGGTTGATGGTGATGGGGATCTCGGGAGGGGCTGTGATACCTCCCCTGATGGGGGTAGTCGCGGATCATTTTGGCCAGACCGGCGGGATGGTGATCCTCCTCGCCGCGATGGGTTATCTGCTGTTTTGTGCGCTCAGGATGCAACATAAATGAATAAACGCTTCCTTCAACACGTAAATAGTACTTTAATTTTCACCTATGGAATCGATGGATGAGAAGTTGGTCCGCGGATTGATCGAGTCCAGCATGCGCCAGACCCAGAGTGGGGTGGCGATTTGCAGGATCATACAGGACGAGGGCGGCAATCCGGTTGATTTTGAGTTTATTGAAGTCAACGAAGCGTATGAAGCACTGTTCGGAATACACGGACAGGTAATCGCTGGTCAAAGGGCATCCAAACTTTTTTCCGGCTATTCCAAAGAAAGCGATGATTGGCTGGCATTTTGCGGCGATATCGCAAAAAACGGAGGTAACCGGATCATAGAACGAAAGAGCCTGGTACTGGGCAAATGGCTCAGGATCAATATTTTTTCTACATTTCCCGGCTTCTTCACCATGTTGTTATTCGATATCACAAGGGTAAAAAAATCGGAAGAAGCGCTGAGATTTACCGAACAGGAGTTCCGTAACATTGTGGAAAACGCACCCGTTGGCATTTACAGGACAACTCCTGATGGCAGGATCTTGATGGCCAATGATTTTCTGTTGAAGATGTTAGGGTTTCAGTCATTGCAGGAGTTATCCCGGCGAAATCTGGAAGCAGAAGGATATGAACCGGACTATTCCCGTGATAAATTTCTGGAACAGATCATGAGGGATGGGGAGGTGATCGGGCTGGAAGCGGCATGGAAAACGAGAGACGGCAGAACCCTCATGGTCAATGAGAGCGCGCGTATTGTAAAGGATGAGGATGGAGGTATACTCTATTTTGAAGGGATGGTGGAAGATATTTCAGCCAGAAAAAACGCAGAGGATCAGATCCGAAAGATCAATGAAAGCCTTAAACAGGCCATCAGTGCACGGGATCTTTTCTTTTCCATTATTGCACATGATTTACGAAATCCGTTCAATACTATCCTGGGGTTCAGTAATATACTCTGGAATGAAGCCTCAAAACAGGAGAATGATGTAATCAGACAGTATGCCGGGATAATCCGCTCCTCTGCCGCTCAGGTGTAAAGGTTGGCCGAAAACCTGCTGGAATGGGCAAGAATTCAGAACGGAAAGATGCCGTTCAAACCGGGAGCGTTGTCTCTAAGTGCTATCATTCAGACGGAAACTGACACATTCGGTGCATCCGCTTATCATAAGAGGATCAGGATGAACTGTGAGGTGGAGGAGACCATCAGGGTTTTTGCCGATGAAAATATGGTGGCTGCAGTGATACGAAACCTGATCAGCAACGCTCTGAAATATACCGGTTTCAATGGTGAGGTTGAGATTACCGCTGTCAGAAAAGCAAAAATGGCAGAGGTTTCAGTGGCCGATACAGGAATCGGTATGACCCCGGCCGAGGTGTCGAAACTGTTCCGGATCGAATCGGTAAACACGACCACAGGTACGGAAAACGAGAAAGGAAGCGGTCTCGGTTTGTTGCTGTGCCATGAATTCATCACCAAAAACGGTGGCAGTATCCGGGCTGAAAGTAAGCCCGGAGAGGGAAGCACCTTTATTTTCACCCTTCCGCTGGCAGAGGAAGAAGAATGACCGCAAGGAATCCCGTAGGGTCGTTATTTGCGAATGGAAGCGATCTCCCCGATAGCGAGGATTGCTGCATCAATGTGCTCCCCGGTATTGAACGGGCCAATGCTGAGCCTTACCGTCCCGTGAATTTTATCCGTTCCGATGCCAACGTGCACCAGCGGGGCACATTGCAATCCTGTCCGGCAGGCTATATTGTAATCCACATCCAGCATGGTACCCACGTCTCCCGATTCAAATCCGTTGACGTTCAGGCTTAGAACCGGATTTTGGTTTTCAGGACTGTGGGCGCAATAAGTGACTACATTAGCGATTTCCTGTACCCCTTTCCGGAGTCGGTCCCACAAGGCAATCTCCTTCCGGTGAAGGTTTTCAATACCCTGCTCCGTAACCCATTTTACACCGGCATGGAGTCCGGCAACTCCCAGCAAATTGAGTGTGCCGCATTCCAGCCGGTACGGAAATTCCTCCAGATGGGTTTTCTGGGCCGACCGCACCCCTGTGCCCCCAAACCGGGTGCCCCGCACCGGCACCTCCTCCCCGACATATGAACCGCCGATCCCGGTGGGGCCCATCAGGCATTTATGACCGGTGAAAACCAGCACGTCAATATTCATCGCCTTAATGTCGATCGGGATGGCGCCGGCGCTCTGACTGCTGTCCACCACAAAATATACCCCGGCTTCACGGCACACTTTTCCGATTTCGGCAATCGGCTGAACCGTTCCGATCACATTGGAACTGTGGTTTACCACCACCATGCGGGTGTTTTTCCGGATCGCTTTGCGGATATCTTCCGGATCTACATAACCGTAACTGTCGAACGGAACATGGGTCAACTCCACTACCTTGTCGATCATCAGGTGATGCAACGGCCTCAGCACCGAGTTGTGCTCCAGCATGGTAGTCACCACATGATCACCCGGTCGGGCCAGTCCCATCAGTACCATATTGAGCGAATCACTGGCATTGTAACTGAAAGTCAGCCGGTTGGGATCGTCGCCATTGAAAAGATCGGTCAGCATCTTCCGGGTGGAGTGCACTACCTCCTCGGTCTCGATGGCGGCATCGAAACCGGAGCGGCCGGGATTCACACCGTGATCACGGTAAAAGTTACACATGAAGTCATATACCACATCCGGTTTGGGGAAAGTGGTAGCAGAATTGTCAAGATAGATGAGTTTACTCATATGCGGTTAAAATAGGAAGTTGAATCAGGTCAGGATCAAGGCATCGGCGACGACCTCGGCAAGGGTTTTAATCTGCACACCAAGCCGGTAAGCCTGATTGGTCTGGATTAACTGATCGACGCAATTATGACAAGGGGTAACGACAATCCGGGCGCCGGTTTTTTTGATCTGATCGGCTTTAACCCCGGCTATGGTCATCCGTCGTTCATTGTATTCGCTCATGGCAAGCTGACCTCCTCCGCCCCCACAGCAGTAGTTGTCAATTCCGTACGGCGCCATCTCCCGGAAATCGCCGATAAACTGTCTCAATATATAACGTTGTTCCTCCACTATGCCTCCGCTGCGAACCAGGTTACATGGGTCGTGAAGGGTAACAGCCTGGGTTATTTTGCCTGGATCGGTCTTTATTTTTCCCTCCCGCATATACCCGGCGATTAGTTCAACTGAAGTGATGGTCTCAAATGGCATTGCTTCGGAGATAATTGGGCCCTTCCCACCGGAAGGCCCTCGAACCGTGGCCGCACTCGGCCAGGACAACCTGACTGGCCTGCATCGAAAGGGCTTCTTCTTTTAAACGCTGCGCAATCAGCGCTGCCTCATCCTGGTTTCCACTAAAATAGGCATAATTGGTAACATCATACATCCGTGTCGACAAAGTCCAGCTTTCGCCTGCGGCATAAAATATCTTGGCCATCGCGGATATCGACAGGGGAAAAAATTTTGGCTCCCTCGGGTTCAGGGTATATAAAACTTTTTTACCGGGTTCGTCCAGTGGGATGGTGGCTTTAGGATCACCGGTTTCATCCTGAAGTTCCTCTTCCATCCACCGGATGGTGGAGACAAACTCCTCTTTGGTGATGGCCATGTTGTTGCCGGTTTCAACTGCGGCATCGACGGTAGATTGAAGGGTTTTCGGGACCATGTCGAGTTCCGACAACATCCGGCGCCCGGTCCGGACCAGATAGCCGATATCGATTCCGATCGAGCAGTGGAGGGTGCAACGTCCGCAGATGGTGCAGGCGCCGAATAGCTGGTCGGTCAGCTCTTCAAGGGTCTGATCGTCCAGCTCCCTGGCATTGACAAGCCACGGAAAGTATTTGCCGGTTACCGTACCATATCGCCTGTAAATGGAACTGACCAGTTCCACTTTTCGGGCGGGTGTGAACCGGGTATCACCGGTAGCGGTAAAGTAAAGACAACTTTCGGCACACAACCCGCAATGGACACAACTGTTGAGATGTGTCAGCAATTTTCCGTCGTTCGGGTTGCCAAAAACCGAAAGGGCCTTATTCAGTTTGTCATTTTCCGGGTGGCTCATCGGCAGTGTTATAGTGGTTTTGGAGGCCAGACATTGCGGTGCCCGAAGAAAACCCCCAGGTGATACCTCGCCGCAAAAAAATAGATGGCATGTCTCAATTTTCCGGCAGGAATGTAAAAAAGGAGCAAAGCGGTGATCACAAAATAGACCGCTTCTGTGTCCGGCAACAGTAGCATCATGACTGTACATGCCTGGAAAAGGGTCACCAGTACGTTGGAAATATAGTCATCCGGGGAGGATAGTGACCGCAGGGATGGCTTTACCATTCTTTTGATCAGTATGCCAATCCCGCAGAGAGAAGAAACGGCCAGGACAGATGCCAGGATGATGCACAGCACGTAATGTTTTGGGAATTTTAGTATAAAGATGAAAAAGAGGGCAATAGCCAGAAAAGTGCCGAGATGATAAATCATGCCGGCAGTATAGGTTGGCAGATGCAGATAGGCCGACTCCTTTTTTGCAGGGCTCATGGCGCCCGTGAACGAATAGACCACCGAAGCCGTAACATTCCCGACCGGTTGAGACCAGTCTTGCGGTCTTCCGGCACGGATCACCCGGATCAGGTGGTAGCCCAAAGCCACCAGGCAGGTAAGCAGCGCAAATAAGGAGAGGTAATGATACCAGAACATAGCATGGATATCAGACGCATCCGTCGGGTTTGGGAAGACCGGCAACCCGGCAGGCGCCACGGGCCGGCCCTAACGGGAATAATTCGTAGATTTCACGAAGTTTGATGCCGGTTTCCTGACATATTGTCCGGATCATCGGGGCATTTCCTTTTTCTTCAAAATGGTTGCGTATGACCTTCACAATAGACCAATGCCGGTCGTTCAGATCGGCAATACCGTCGTAAAGGGCGAATAACCGGGCTACCTCTTCATTCCACAGCGAGGGATCTGACAGAAATCCATCACCGTCAACTTCGAAGACTTTTCCTTCTATTTCCAATGTTGCCATGTCGGATACAGGTTGTTGTGTTTGCACGCAGCGGTGGCTCTATATGCTTCTCCGCGTCCATGTTGGTTATATTCGGGAAGTTCTGATTACAGGACCGCTAAAGTATGAAAAAAGGTGTTTAAAACGGCTCTAAATATCAGAAATCAAAAATGCGGCGACATATCGCATAAATATCACTATTCTTTGTTATTTTTGCAAAAAAAAATGCATTACATTATATTGTTCCTGGCCGGCTGGATGATACTTTCGTGTTCTTCACCGGTATTTGCCCAGAAGAAAGCGCCGGAGAGCGTAAAACCGGTTACCGAGTTATTCTATTTTCACACTTCTGAGCGATGTCCGATCGATCAGTCGATCGAAGAGCACACCCGGAAACTGGTGCAGACCGAGTTTTCCGCTGCCATTAAAGACGGTCTCCTCCGGTTTCAGGTTATCAACACGGCTGATCCGAAGTTTGCAGCCACCATTGCAAGGTTCGATATCAATGCCCAGGCGCTGTATCTGGTATCCTATTCCGGAGGAAAGGAGGTGAAAAAAGACCTGACCGGTTTTGCTTTTTCGAATGCACAGGACAATCCGGGAAAATTCCGGATGGCCCTTCGTGATGACATTCACACCGCAATGAAAGGGGGGCGCTGAGACACTATTGACCGGGTATCCTGCTCTTGCTAAGGTAAAGCTTGTGGTGATAACTATTCTCCCGCATCATAGAATTGCCGCATGACGGACATTTTTTCTCCCGGCACGGCACTCCTGGTTCATGCGGGATCCGCGTCTGGCACGTGAGGCAAATGCAGAACCCTTCGTCCTCGTCAGATTCCTTCATACAACTGCATGATGTCCCTGTGTTGATAAGCCGAATGTCATTTGATCTGCAATAGGGACAGGCATGGGCCTTATCCTTACTGATAATGAGTTTGTAACAGGCGCTGCATCGATACCAGCAATCTTCGGTGTGGTAATCCCCTCCC
Source organism: uncultured Draconibacterium sp. (assembly GCA_964387205.1). Lineage (GTDB taxonomy): Bacteria > Bacteroidota > Bacteroidia > Bacteroidales > FEN-979 > CAIVAT01. Next base: position 26,815 of record CAYLVY010000002.1, on the reverse strand, counting down.
TCGATAAAGATGGCTTTTCCCTCCATGAAGGCTTCAGCAACCGACCTCCGTGCCTTTTCGTAGATCCGGGTCAGGGTTGGACGCGAAACCGACATGGCATTGGCCGCCTCCTCCTGGTTCAACCCTAAGTAATCCAGCAACCGGATGGCTTCATATTCCTCGAAGAACAGGATAACGGGTTCCAGATCGGAAATGGGAGAACCGAATGGTTTAAAGCCTTCCATCACAGGAGGCCTGCTTATGGTCCGTTTTCTTTTTGGGCGGGGCATAGGTGACAAAAATACAAAATTTATGAACTTTGGTTCGTTTTCGTTATTTTTGAAAAATCAAATCAACATTCAAAAACTAAATATTATGGGAAAACATGCCATTGAAATTTTAGACATTGACAAGACTGAATTACTCAGGATGTTGAATGAAGCCCTGGCCGAAGAGTGGCTGGCCTATTACCAGTACTGGATTGGCGCCCGCCTGATGGAAGGCCCGATGCGCAGCGAGATTGAACCCGAGCTACTGCTCCACGCCACCCAGGAGTTGAGCCATGCCGAACTGGTGGTCAACCGGATCATTCAATTGGGAGGTACCCCGTTGCTGAACCCTTCGGAATGGCCGAAGTTCAGCCGTTGCGATTACGAAGAGCCTGACAATCCTTATGTAGAGGCAATCCTGGAGCAGAATCTCCGCGGAGAGCGCTGCGCCATCAACAGATATAAGGAAATAGCCGATTTTACATCCGGTAAGGATCACTCCACCCACCAGATGGCCGTTGCCATCCTGAACGAGGAACTGGAACATGAACAGGATATTGAGGACTGGCTCAACGACCTTAACCGGATGAAGGAAGATATGCGAAAACTCAGGATGTAAGATGCCGATCAGACACCTGTCGTTGTTATTTGCATTTGTAATTGCGGCCGGTCATGCATTTCCGCAGAAGAAATTTGAAAAGGAATACCGGCTGCACGGGAAAAAAGTGCCTGACCGCGCCCTTCAATTTATAAGATCCCTCCCTGAGACCGGAAAAGTAAGGTGGTACAAGGAGGAGGGACTCACAAGGTGGACGGTAGAAGCGAAATTCCGGATCGGTGAAAATCAATACAGTGTGGAATTCGACTCCCTGGGAAACCTCGAGGATGTTGAACTGCTGGCATCCATGCAGGATTTGCCAGGGGGCGCCCGGGAGAAGTTACTTGCACAGCTCTCATCCGGATGCCGCAATTACCGGATAAAAAAGGTCCAGATCCAATATTCCGGCAGTATGGATTTGTTGCGGGAGTGCATCATCACCCACGACCCGCTGCCGGAGGTCAGGATAAACTTTGAGATCGTTTATCATTGCCGGTCGGCCGGTCATGTCAGGATGTTTGAACTGACTACCGGAGATGATGGTGCTATCCTTCGCCGTGACGAGATCATGCCAAAAAACACCGACAATCTTGAAGACTGATCTGATAAAATGGTGCACGGCTCTGCTGCTGTTTATCTGTGTCCAGCCATCACGGTCGCAGGATACCTGGCAGGCTGGTTTTTTACCGGCACTTCATTTCAGCAAAGGATTAAACCGCGACTGGCGGATCAGTGTGAAGGTAGAAGCCAGGCTCCGTATCTGGAACGGGGTTTCAGGGGAATCCATTATCCGGAAAACTGAACTATTATTGTCGGATTATGCGCTATCCGTTTCCCGCAAAACCGGCTTAAATAATTCTGTTTCGGGAGGATACATGTTAAGGCTGCGCGACGGGGTACTATACCACCGGCTAAGTCAGCAGTTTACATTGATCGGACAGCTTTCTGTTGCCCGCCTTGCCCATCGTTTTCTGGCCGATGAGACTTTCTCCACGGGAAAACCACCTGAATTCAGGGTCAGGTACCGGTTGACTGGAGAGATTCCGCTTCAGGGCGCTTCGCTGGATCCCGGGGAGTGGTATGTGAAGCCGGGTGCAGAGTTGATCGCGGTTTTGAGTGGCGGGGAGTTTGAACCCGAAGTCAGGGCATTGCCATTGGTTGGTTATGAAATTACCGATAACAATAAGTTGGAAGCAGGGGTTGATTACCGGGTTTCCTCATTCACCGGGGGAAATTCCCGTAGCAGTTACTGGTTCAGCCTCAACTGGTACCTCAGGTTTTAACATGTTGATGCAACATGGTTCCTGTTGGCTGCATTGGTGGATACTGGCAGGATTATTGTATGCCTTCATGCTGCCTTTGTCGGCACAGGAGCCTGACCATGCGGATACGGTTTATCTTGATGAAGTGGAGGTTGTCGGCAGCCGGATGCGTTTTTATCCTTTAGATCATATCCCATCCCGGAGGTTCCAATCGCTTCCGGTAAGGGATATAGGCGATATGCTGCGCCATCGGCCTAATATTTCCGGCATCCGGAAAGGGGGAGTAGGCATCGATCCGGTGGTGCGTGGGTTCAAATACAGCCAGGTAGCGGTGGTACTGGACGATGGCGTAAAGATCGAAGGAGGATGTCCCAATCGAATGGACCCCGTCGCCTCCCACGTGGAAAGCGAGAACCTCCGGTCGGTCGAGGTGATCAGAGGCCCCTATCTGCTGCACTACGGACCGGTTTCCGGCGCCCTGATCAACCTGAAAACCATTCAGCCGGTTCCTTATGAAAAACCGGCACTGCACGGTACATTCCTTTACGGTTTTGAAACAAACTGGAACGGACAGCGGGAACATCTGACCCTTGCCGGTGGCAACAAGGCCATTTCTTTTAACCTGAGCGCCGGCATGAAAGTGTATGGCAGTTACAAAGCAGGAAATGGGGTGAGGTATCCTTCTGCTTTCAAAAAATATTACGGAACAGCGGGGTTGGGATTGAAACTGGCCCCCGGGCACAGGCTGACGGCAGGATGGATGTTTGATCAGGGTAAAGATGTGCTCTTTCCGGCGTTGCCGATGGATGAAAGGTCAGACCGTACCCATTCGGCGACTTTGAGATATAATGGACAATTCTCAGGGAAATCGCTTAAAGCTATTGAATTTTTGGCCTGGGCAAGCCCGGTACATCACATCATGGATAATTACCGGAAACCGTCAGCCAAAACCATGAAGGCGGAAACCACCGTGGATGCCATGAATACAGGCGGCAGGGTGCTTTTATCATGGCAGAGGGGAGGCCACCAGGTGCAAACCGGGATAGATGTTGAGCATATCCGAAAAAACGGAGATAAGATAATGACCATGACCATGATCATGGAGGGCGATACCTTCACATCGGTCAGCCACGCCAATGTATGGCTGGATGCCGTGATCGATAATGCAGGTCTGTCGGGCAGTTACCGTTATACAAAGGGAAATACGGACCTGACGGTTTCCCTGAGGTTAGATTATAATACTGCAGCCTCATCCGATACCTTCCGACTGGTTCACCACGGTATTCCATATTTTGACCAGATGGGATCTTCCTTTCTGAATCTCAGTGCCACGGCTGGCTTGGTGCAGAAGATCAATACCTGGCTGATCTTGCAGGCCGGAATTGGCCGGGGTACCCGCAGCCCTTCGGTACTGGAGCGCTTTATCCGCCTGATGCCCGTTCAGTACGACTCCTATGATTACCTGGGAAACCCTCAACTGAAACCTGAAAGCAACCATCAGGCCGACCTGGGGTTAACCGTGCTGTTTTCAGCATGGGGTAGTGTGAAGGTCTCCGGGTTTGCCTCACTGCTGACTGATTACATTACAGGGGTAAGGTTGCCCCCTGCGATTATACAACCTGCTACCCTGGGATCTCCGGGGGTTAAGCAGTTTTCTAATGAAGGGAATGCCTTTTTGTATGGATGGGAGGGTCAGTACCGGGCACCACCGGGGCGCCGCTGGGGTATAAACGCCTCAGTAGCCGGTACCTGGGGTACGGTTGAACAATCTGTCCGTTATGTCTATACTGATGGTCAGGTGACAGGTGAGGAGGTGCTGAGCCATGATCCGGTTCCGGAGATACCTCCGCTGGAGGGCTCGCTGGCTTTTTCATACCGTTTTTTCAAAGGAAGTCTGGTTCCGGGATTGGAACTTCGTGTAGTTGCACCACAAAAAAGGGTGTCTGTCTCTTATGGTGAGCAAAAAACCCCGGGATTTATGACGATGGCTTTCCATGCATCCTGGGCTCCGTGGCGGTTTTTTACCCTGGATGCCGGTATCACCAATATTTTCAATACATCCTATTACGAACACCTGAACCGCCGGATCATCGGCAGTGATCAGAGGTTGTTCGAGCCGGGCCGGGCAGCCCATATAACAGCCCGCTTGAAATTCTGATCACGATTGGCCATTTCTGTTATCTTTGCATGAAATGAGCAGATTACCTTCAAAAATATACCGGATTTTTTCCCTTCGCCCGACAAGACTTACGGTTTTTCTTTGGTTGCCGGCCGCCGCTTTAATTTTGATTTCCTGTAATAAAAGTGATGACCCGGAACCAAAAAATGCTTCCGGAACCTTCACGCTGCACATGGAGCATCATGAAAACGGGATGCCGCTGCAACTTCATAAGCTGATCTATGCCAATCAGGCCGGAAATCAATATATGGTAACCGGATTGAAATATTTCATTTCCGATATAACACTGCATTATGATGGAGGAAAGAATCTGATACTGGATGGCTGGAAGGATATTTTCTATATCGATGAGGATATTCCCGGAAGCCTTTCGTGGCAGTTTTTCGACCAAATACCGGCCATGAAGTACGATTCGGTATCCTTTATTTTCGGGATTACAGGAGCGAAGAACCAATCCTTTATGTTTGTCAATCCCCCCGAAGCGCTGATGATGTGGCCGCAAGTGCTCGGTGGCGGCTATCATTACCTGATGCTGGACGGGAAATGGAAAGATACTGCCGGTGTGCTTCAACCCTTCAATTTTCATCTGGGGATTGGTCAGTTGTATAAAGGACCGGGTTTTGAAGTAGATTCCATCTATGCATTTGTGCAGAACTGGTTCAGGGTGAGCCTGCCCGGATCGGGTTTTCAGATGGCCGAAGGAGGGACGGTCACCCTTCATTTGGCATTGGACATCGAAAATTGGTTCCGTGATCCCTATGTATTTGATTTTAATCATTGGGGTGGCGCTATCATGCAATTGCAGCCTGCTATGGAGCAGGTGAGGGAGAATGGCCGGAATGTTTTTTCGGTGATCCGGTTTTCTAATGGTAAACAGCCATGAACCCCGATTATCTGCTCCTCGACTGGCTGAACAGCCACCATGTGCCCGGGACCACCGCCCTGATGCAGTTTATATCAGCCTGGGCCACCCTGATCAACATCAGCGCGGTGGCGGTTGTATTCATCATCGCCCTCACCCGGCGATCAAAAGAAATGCTGCAACGATTTTTCCTGATGGCGGTCGTCATGATCCTTGCGGCGCTGGCCATCGCCCTGGTCAAGGAGATCGCCGGAAGGGAACGACCCTTTTTGGCCTATCCGTCGATCGAAAAGATGAGCAAGGGAGGGGGATCCTCTTTCCCCTCCGGTCATACTACGGAAAGCTTTGCCGTTGCTGCTGCCTTCGCATTCCTTTTCAGAAACCGGTGGCTGATCATCCTCATCTTTCTGTGGGCAGCGATGGTAGGGTACACCCGTATGGCACTGGGCGTGCATTATCCTTCCGATGTGGCGGGCGGCGCTATCCTGGGTGCTGCTGTCGGTTGGTTTATCCCGTTGATGGGTCAGCGTTTTTTTCTGAAGCGTGAAAAGGTCAGAGACGGATAGATCCGTAGTATCCAGGCGGCACGGAATCTTAAAAATGCGGCTGAAATAAATAACGTCATGGTCAGTGTCACCGCCATCCAGAAGAGATATCCGGAAATCTCCACAGATCGGAACAGGATGGTGGCGAGGTTGCCGATGATGATCCACTGGACCACATAGACAAGCGTGACCTTTTCCCCGGCCTTCCGGATCCATCTGACCGGCTTCCTGTCGCCGTATGTTTGTGCAATCTGCCGGATCAGAAAACCGTACACGAGAATAAAGACCATGACCCATCCATAAAACGGCAATCCGTGATGATAATAACTATTAATCCCTTCCAGGTTCCTGGTTATACCGAAAGCCCAGGTGAAGGTCACTGTCAGTAACGCCATGGATGGTATAATCAAAAGGAGTGACCTGGAATCTGCGGCCAGCAGTTTCACCGTTGGGTTCAAATTCAGGAGGGAACGGAGCCACATGCCGGTGAGGACATAAGCAAACCAGGGAAATAAAGGGAAATAGGACCAGGGTGATGGGCCGGCCAGGAAGGAAAATGCCAGTTGAAATGGATAATTGCCGGGTTGCAGGGGCCACAGCACGGGTGTTGCCCATGCAACCAGGATAGCGAGAACGAGAAGGCCCGAACCCTGAAATCGGTATGCGAGCGGTTTTATAATCCCTGCGATAATCACCGACAAACCTGCCAACGGAAGAATATCCGCTCCGAAAATATAAGGCCACGGATCGGCTTGCCACCCATAAAAAACGATATGAATAAGGAGGTTGGCCGATCGTGCCACATTCAGGAGTAATCCTCCGGTGAACAGGAGAGCGCCCCTTCGGAAATAGTACTCAGGTGTATGGTCTTTGGCCAGGATGAAATAGCCCATCACCAATAGAAAAACAGGGGCACAGGCCGGACCTCCCAGAAACAGGGAGAAAGCTCCGAGGATACTTTCAGACAGAGCAGGAGAAGCCAATTGCTCCGTCAGATGAACCTGGATCATCCATAAAACTGCCAAACCCTTAAGGAGATCAGGAAAGCTATCGCGACGTCCTGAACCGCTCATTTGGACATTATTCCCGGATGAATTTCCCACTGCTTAAAAGAACTGACCCCTGTAGTACCAGGTAACTGTACATCCCTTTTGGATATCCCGAAACATCGACTGATAAATATGGGGAGCCATCATTGACCGGATATTCCCTGAGGCTTTTTCCGTCGGCTCCCGAAATGCGTACGGTCGTCCTGCCAGTCTTTGCCGTGATCGTGACCGGAATATATACTATCTGGCGGGAAGGGTTCGGATAGGCGCGTTCCGTTGCGGCCGGTGATACCGGACCTGCAATTCCGGTCGGAATCTGGCCGGGCAGGGAATATACCAGGGTGTTAACCGTAGAGGGATAAATCGAGTAATTATATACATAACAAAGCATTTTACTCCCTGTTCCTCCTGCAGTCTTCAGGTTGACATACCCGCATCCGGGAACGGAGAGCACTTCCACTCCCTCCTCATTCACTACCTTCATATAGTAAGTATAATAATAGAGCGTCGTGTCGTAGGAATAGTATATATAAGCCAGTTCTGTTTTACTGTCGGTATTGAAAAGCGTTTCCGATACCAGTTGTATGTCATAAAGGTACATTCCGGCAGGGATGCTCAGCGGGATTGTTTTCCATAAAGAATGGTCGGTATGGTATATTTTACAGGCATTGGAATATGTGTCCATCAGGTAGTACCGGTATCCTGAAAGAGATAGTTCCACGATCGTGGCTGAGCCCGGATAATTGTTTTCCAGGGCGACCTGGGCCCTGAGCGTGGTCATGGGTACCATCGCAATCATCAAAATAAAAATTCTGAACATGGCTTGAAGGCTGAGTTTGGAGAGGCAAAAGTACCCCATTTCCGGTTTGAGGAATTATGGAATTTTCTAAATATGTTACAACTTCTTTTTAGTTTGAATAATTCATAAATTATCATATGTTCTATTCCTCTCCGTGGTTCTCAGTGTCTTCTCAGTGAACCTCTGTGTAATTTTATTTCACAGAGAACCACCGAGAAAATGCACAGAGAGCCACAGAGAGAATTTTTATGAATAATTCAGGTTAGTAATCGAGAGTAAGGATTTTTCCCTTGGTAAAGTTGAAAAACTTGTGTTTGTCGGCCAGGATCACCCCGGGACGCAGATCCTCTGCTTTGTATCCGGCCGCTTCCAGACAGGCGGGACAAGCCATGACCGTCACCTTTTGTTCGGCAAGTTTATCCAGCAGTTCAAAAAGTGTTGGAAAAGTTTTGTAACTCAGATCTTTGGAATCCTTCAATAAAAGGTCAACAGCTTTGATATCGGCATAGACCAGGACATTTTCATCCATGGCCATCATGGAAGCCATTTTCAGGGCCATGAGCACTTTGTGCGGGTTATCGTATCCACTGGAGAGATGGATAAACAATCCGTCTTTGGTTGAACAACAGGAGGCTACCGAATCGGTGGTCATTCCTGCATGACTGGTTTCTGTTTTCTTGTCTTCCTGGTTTTTGCAAGATGCCATGGCTGCAATGGCCAGCATCAGGATCAGCAGTTTTTTCATATGTTTTGGTTTTATGGAATGGTTTCTTATGAATGGCCCCCGATGATGATCCTCATAATTTTGAGGTTTAGAACAAAAAAACGTATGAGTTGCCAGGGGAAGAATTTTCTCCAGAACCGGGTGGATTTGGTGGGCATGGGCGGAAAATACAGTTCTTTCGGGCCCGGTATGGTTTCTTTTTCGTGCATAAGACATTTTTTTGGTTATTCAGGGATCAGGTACCACAATGGCCTGGCTTTGGCTTTGTAGATAAACAGATAGTGAAGGAGAAGTTTGACCCAGTGACCGGCCAACCCCGGTTCTCCGAAAGTGTAACGGAGGTCCCTTCCCCATTGGGGATATTTTTCATAGTCGGGAACGATGGGGAATACGGTCATGGATGCAGCCATCCCGTCGCGCAGGCCATAACCGGATGAGACGATACATGCCGCGCCCATTCTGGTCATGGAGGCTTTATGGGGCGAATTCTGATGCTGGTGTTTAATCCGCTCTGCGATATTGAGGGCGACAATTTTTCCGATCACCCCGGAGGGCATGCCGGTTCTCGGGGCAGTAGGATAGATGGAAAGTCCTCCCGGGTTCGTATAGGGCCTGGAGATGGAATGTGGTACGGCGAAGGCAATCCCGGCCGCGAAAATATTGGGATAAACAGGGCATTCATAGGTTGAGGGCCAGTCGGCCGATTTCCACTCCTCATAGGGTTTAGGGGTGTAATCTGCATCTACTTTCATAAATCCTGAGGGGGCAAAAACCTTGCTGGAAATATCCTCCCCGTTGCGATCGTATGCCTTCATCCCGGCACCGGAAAAAGATGGGATCAACATGGCAAAATCGAAAGGCTGGCTCTTTTTTTCACCGGTTAGGGTCTCGTAGTGGATGAGGTTTGGCTCAACTTTGGTAACGCCTGCGCCGGTGATCCAACGGATTCCGTATTCGGCCAGGATCGATTCGGTAAAGATTTTGGTGGAGGTTACATAACCCCCTTTCCGGATGAAAGCACCTCCCATGCCGAAATCGCCAACCTCATGCTCATTGGTGATCCAAACCATTTCGGCAAGGTGGCTTAATTTTCGTTTTCTTATTTCAAAAGCTACGTTAAGGGCGTACTCAAAAGCAGCGCCCTGACAAGTCGCCATGGGATGCCCTGTCCCGATCACGAAAACCTGCTTTTCTCCCCGGGCCATGCGGTCGAGCGATTGCCGGAGGTTCTGCCATGCCTCCGCCGCATGGGGATAAGTACAGACCGATTGGGTGAAACCTTTCGGGCCTAACCCTTCAGTAGCAGTGAAATTGAGTTTCGGCCCGGTTGCGTTGACCAGAAAATCATAGGGGATCCGGCCTGATTTTCCCTTTTCCTGCATTCCTGAATGGTCAAATGTGACATAAGGAGCCGGATCCTTCAAATCCCCTTCCGGATGAATGGCTGTAGCCATTGCCTGAATGAACTCTATCCCTTTTCGCTGGTAAACCGGCTTGAGCGGAAAAGAAACCTGTTCCGTAGTCATCTGACCGATCCCCACCCAGATATTGGAGGGAATCCATTGGTACCGTTCATGCGGGGAGATAACGGTGATCTTATGGCGTAACCCCAGTTTGTGCCGAAGGATCAGGGCGGCGGTGTGGCCGGCTATCCCGGCGCCAAGGACAACAATACGCTTCATAGGTTTCGCGAAAATATGAGGTTCGTCAACCAATCCCCCAAAGGTAAAAACCTCCGGTGATTAATCAGTAATCAAATAGAAAAAAAAGTAAAGAGCAGAATGCCGTTCCGGCCATCTTTTTATTAGTTGAAAAGGATGTAGTACATTTGGCCTTTCAATAGGAACCACCTTTGATGAAGTCTGAACCGGTAAAATTATCCGTGATCACGGTAACCTTGAATGCTGTCCGGGGTTTCAGGACTACTGCCCGGAGCATTGCCGAACAGGATTTTCCTTCGCGGGAGTGGATCGTGATCGATGGCGGATCTACCGATGGTACCGTATCTATTATCAGGGATTTCGAACAGCATATCAACTATTGGTCATCGGAGCCGGATAAGGGAATTTATGACGCGATGAACAAAGGTTTATCGAAAGCGACAGGGGAATGGGTGATTTTCATGAATGCGGGCGATTACTTTCCCGGTCCCGGAATCCTGACCCGGGTTTTAGCCCAGGCAGACAACTCTGAAGAGATTTTATATGGCGATACCCTGATCCCCTACGGAAATTTTATGCGGTTGAGATATGCAGGCCGTCCCGACGGGTTGGTCAAGGGAATGGCGATCTGCCATCAGGCCCTCTATGCCCGCCGGTCTATTATCCCTGAAGGAGGATTTGATACCGCGTGGCCTATTTGTGCCGATGTCGATATGCTCCTGAAATGGTGGAAAGAAGGGCGGCGTTTCCACTATGTGGGATTTCCGTGCGCAGTATTTGACAATGGCGGAGTGACCAGCCGGATTATGTTTGATTCTGCCTATGAAGTGTATCAGATCGTGAATAAGGTACACGGTCTGACCTTCGGCCTTTGGTTCTACCATATGGTATATCTGGGATGGATTGCATTGCTCTATACGGTCTACCGAATTTTTCCCGCCCGGTTTATTTTCTCTGTCCGCGATTTTCTGGTCCGGATGATGGTCAAAACTGTGAAGCAGCATGAAAATACTGATGTTAAATACTTATGATATCCGGGGGGGGGCTGCAAGGGCAACTTTGCGTCTCTTCAGGGGATTGAAAGGGCTGGGAAGTGATATTTCGATGCTGGTACAGGAAAAACAATCCGATGATCCTGATATACACGAAGTTCGTTATCCCGGATCAGCCATTTTCAATCCGCTCAGGCCCTATATCGATTTTGCCATCCCATTGTTGCAGACACGAAAGCGTATCCTGTTTTCCACCGCCATGATCCCCGACTATCTGCACAAAGCCATCCGGCTATTTCAGCCGGATATTCTTCACTTTAACTGGATGGCGGGAGGGTTTGTCCGGATCGAAACCATCGGCCAGATCAAACAACCGATTGTCTGGACATTGCAGGATATGTGGCCCTTTACGGGGGGATGTCATTATACCGGGATGTGTAACAGGTTTACGGCCACCTGCGGAAAGTGCCCGATGTTGCATTCCGGGAAACAGGATGATCTTAGTCACCGGGTACTGAACCGGAAAATCAACAGCTGGCAGGCTAAAAATAATGTTGTACTGACAGCACCCAGCAACTGGATGGCTCAGGAAATCAAAAGCAGCGCCGTGTTTCATGACAGAAAGGTGCTCGTTGTACCCAATGGATTGGATACCAGGCATTTTATTCCTGTTGATAAGCAGTCGGCAAGAAGCCGGTTGCCCATATCCCCGCACAAGCGGATTATTGCCTTTGGCGCTATCCGTGCTGTTGAGACTCCTTCAAAAGGTTTCATGCAACTGGTGGATGCCCTTAAGATACTTTCCCGGGACGACATTCAACTGGTAGTGTTTGGTTCCGATGGGCCCGGAAGGGTGAATATCGACGGATTGGATGTGAAATTCTTAGGAATGCTGAAGCAGGACAGCCTTATTATCGATCTGAATTCTGCAGCCGACATTGTAGCAGTGCCCTCCCTTCAGGAAGTATTCGGACAAACTGCCACCGAAGCCATGGCTTGTGGTTCCCCGGTTTTGGCCTTTCGTTCCACCGGGGTAACGGATATAGTCTGCCATAAAGTTACCGGTTACCTTGCCGAACCATTTGACCCCGGAAGCCTGGCGGAAGGTATCAAATGGATACTGGAGGATGCTGAACGGCATCGCTCCTTATGCCGGGAAGCAAGGAAGCGGGCAGTCCACCATTTTGATATCTTTGTCGTGGCGCAGCAATTCCGGCAGATTTACCACGATTTTTTGTATGAAGATGCCTCATAAAATATCTATCGTAACCCCCTCGTTAAACCAGGCGGACTTCATCGAACGCACCATCCGAAGCGTGATTTCCCAGGAAACCGTTGGCGATTTGGAATACCTCGTCATGGATGGAGGCTCAACCGACGGGACGCTGGATATATTGGAAAAGTACCGGTCATTCATACACCTGGTCTCGGAGCCCGACCTTGGCATGTCCGATGCCCTGAACAAAGGATTTTCCGCCGCCTCCGGAGATATTCTCGGTTGGCTGAATTCTGATGATCAATATACTCCCGGCGCCCTAGGCAAAGTGATCAGCTATTTTGACCAAAACCCCGGTTGCCAATGGCTTTATGGCCAATGTGTGATGGTGGATGAAACAGACAGGGAGGTGCGCCGATGGATCACCGCCTATAAAAACCGCAAAATGAAGGAGTATAGTTACAGGCGGTTACTGGTAGAGAATTATATCTCCCAGCCGGCAGTCTTCTTCCGGAAAACAGCCCTGGAGCAAACCGGGCTCCTGGATACCGGGCTGAAAACCGCCATGGATTATGATCTTTGGCTGCGGATGGCCAGGCTGGGACCTCCGGGGGTCATCAACGAGACACTGGCCTGTTTCAGGGTTCATAACGCCTCCATCAGCGCCCGTCATTACCGCCTGCAGTTTGAAGAACAATACAGGATTCACTGCAGGTATGACCGCAGTCCGTGGTTGTTATTCCGGCACAGGCTGATGAACAGCCTTATTGTGACCACCTATTCATGGTTGCACGCCATAAACAGGGTCACATCAAAGGGTGATAAATCAAAGTCTAAAGATTTTCAATGAATATGCAGGAGAAAAAGAAGAAAAGGGAGGCGAGACCACAGGTAAAAAAAATTTCACGCGCAGCAGAAACCTCAGGGAAATGGTATACACCATGGATTCCCCTTCTGGTGATCATTCCGTTGGTATTTCTTGCCTATTCGCCAATATTGGATAACGGGCTTACCAATTGGGATGATCCCGATCTGATCATCGATAATCCTCTGATCAGGGAACTCAGTCTTGACAACCTGAAAACAATTTTCACCGGGTACTATTTTGGTAATTATCAGCCATTGCACCTGGTCTCCTATTCGCTTGAGTACCATTTCTGGCAATTGAACCCTTCGGGATATCATGCCGTCAGCCTGCTGCTTTTCCTGTGCATTACGGCACTGGTGTACTATTTTGTGTTTCAGATCAGCAAGCGTAATATCGCGGTAGCCATCTTAGCTGCCTTGCTGTTCGCACTGAACGGGATGCGCGTGGAGTCTGTGGCATGGGCATCCGAACGGAAGGATATGTTGTATGCCCTGTTTTATCTCGCTGCATTGATCATGTATGTGAAATATATCAGCGCTCAGGACAAGGGGAAACCGATCAGGGGAAAATACTATATATTTTCGTTTCTGTTCTTTGTCCTGTCGGTTTTTTCCAAAGTTATGGCAGTTTCCCTGGTAGGTGCGCTGGTTTTTCTTGATTATCTTTTCCAACGGCGCTTCACCCTGTGGCTGGTATTGGAGAAAGTCCCCTTTGTGGCGCTGAGTATCGTCCTGGGGCTTGTCCAGATCGATGCCACCGCATCGACCAATACTTTCGATACCACCGGGAATTTTGATCTTCTGGACAGGTTGCTTATTGTGAGCCGCAACCTGATGTTCTATTTTTACAAGATGATTTTACCTTTCAATCTCTCCGCTTTCCATCCCTATCCTGCACGCATGCCCGGAGCCGCATGGCCGGTGGAGTTTTATCTGGCTCCGTTGTTTGTCCTGCTCCTCGCTGTTCTGTTTATCTGGTCGTTGAGAAAAGCACCGGTAGTTGCTTTTTCTGTCGGCTTCTTCGTTTCAGGAGTGGCGCTGGTACTGCAGTTTGTGGCCATTGGCCCCGCCATGTTCAATGAACGGTACTCGCTTATCCCGGCTATATCCCTGAGTTTCCTTCTTGCCTGGTTCCTGGTTAACCTGGCGGGAAAATTCCCCCGGTGGCGGAATTATCTCTACGGTGGGGCCGGGATCTACCTGATCGTCATGTTTATCGTCACCTTTAACCGGTGCAATGTATGGCAGGATAGCCTGACCCTCTGGGATGACGTCCTGGAGCAGTACCCTGATGCATCGATGGCACTCAACAACCGTGGAAGGATTTACGGCAGCGAACTGGGGAATACAACCAAAGCGTATGCGGACCTCTCCCGGGCCATTGCACGGGATCCCGGCTTTGAACAACCATATTCCAACCGCGGGATCATCTATTGTATGAATGGGGACTTTGAGAAAGGGATTGCAGACTTCAGCACAGCAATCCGTCTGAAGAACGACTACTTTGAGCCTATATTAAACCGCGCGATTACCTATACCCGGATAGGGAAATATGACTCTGCCGTGGCCGACTTCACCAGGTGTATCGAAATCCGCCCCGGGCGGACAGATAATTATCTGAACCGTGGTTATTGTTATTATCAGACCAGACAATTTGAAGACGCCGCCGCAGACTACACCCGGGGGCTTTTGCTTGATCCGCAAAACGGAGAACTCTACCATCGCCGCTCCTATGCCATGTTTGCCCTGGAGCGTTATCAGGAAGCTTTCAACGACCTTCGCCTCGCTCAGTCGGCCGGAATTAAACCGGACAAGACCTGGATAGATCAGGTGACATCGAAAATAAAAGACCAATGAGAGAAGCTGATCTTCAGCAGTTTTATGAAAAGAGTGCATCATCCAGAATAGAATGGAAACACCGAAACTGGTTCTACCATGATTGTCTGCGGCAATATTTCCGGATGCTCATCCCTTCTCATAGCCGGGTCCTTGAGATCGGCTGCGGAACCGGAGATCTTCTGCAGGCGGTGGAGCCTTCCTTTGGAGTGGGGATTGATTTTTCTCCCACCATCCTGGATATTGCCAGAAAACGCCATCCGGAACTGACATTTCTTCTTCAGGATGCATCCGGATTGTCGGTTGACGCCACCTTTGATTATATCATTCTCTCCGATCTGGTCGGGACCCTATGGGATGTTCAGAAAGTACTCAGCAGGTTGCATTCCGTTTGTCATCACCAGACCAGGGTAGTGATTTCCAATTACAATTACCTGTGGGAACCCATCATGCTGATGGGAGAACAATTCAGGCTTAAACTCTCCCAACCGCGGCAAAACTGGCTCTCGATCGCCGATCTTGAAACCCTGTTACACCTGAGCGGTTTTGAGTTGGTCACCGTATATAAGAAACTTCTGTTGCCGAAGTATATTCCGGTTCTCAATACGCTGTTCAACCGGATTATGGCCAACCTCCCGGTTCTGACGCACCTCTCGCTGGTGAACCTGATCGTAGCCAGGCCTGTTGGTTATGTGAATCCGGAATACGCTGTCAGCATTATCATTCCGGCACGCAATGAAAGGGGTAATATTAAAAATGCCATCCTGGGGACTCCGGTGTTCGGTAAGTCAAGGGAGTTTATATTTGTGGAAGGACATTCCGGAGATTATACCTACGAAGAGATGCTTCGGGTGAAGGAAAAATATCCTGATGTGGATATAAAGGTTTTACGTCAAACAGGTAAAGGCAAAGGAAATGCGGTAAGGGAAGGGTTCGACATGGCCACCGGTGATGTGCTGATGATACTTGATGCCGATCTTACTGTACCCCCTTCGGAACTGGTCAAGTTTTACCATGCACTTCAGCAAGGCAAAGGGGAGTTCATTAATGGCTGCAGGCTGGTCTACCCCATGGAAAAACAGGCCATGCGGTTTTTGAACCTGCTGGCCAATAAGTTCTTCGGATGGTTTTTTACCTATCTGCTCGGACAGAGGATCAAGGACACCCTTTGCGGAACCAAAGTACTTTTCCGAAAAGATTATCTGAAAATCAAGGAGAATCGTGGATATTTCGGTGATTTCGACCCCTTTGGCGATTTTGACCTCCTGTTTGGCGCCTCCCGCCTCAATCTTAAAATAACAGAGATCATCATACGGTATCGTGACCGTGCATATGGCTCTACCCAGATCAGCCGGTTCCGTCATGGCTGGTTGCTGATCCGGATGAGCCTGTTTGCCGCTAAAAAGATCAGGTTCAGGTGACTCAGGAGTGAAGGTTCCGCCGAATCAGGGAGAGTTGCTCCGTAATGAGCCCAAGGAGGAAAAACAGGAGCGCCGCCACCAGCCCCAGCAGGGTACCGATGCTTACCCCTCTTCCCTGCATGGCTAAAGGTACCCCCCAGGCCATCGTGATCAGAAAAGTAATGGTGGCCAGCGGCAGAAAAATCTTCAAAGGGTTGAACAGGATCACAATATTGATGATCTCCATCAGAGTCTGAAATGCAGTCTGCAGTCCGATCGTGCTCTGACCTGCGGTCCGCTGCCTGATATTGATGGGCTCTTCTACGACCAGATGCCGGTTGTTGATAAAAATCAGGGTGATTACATCGCTGTAGGACATCCCGTCGGTGGTGAGGTAAAGATACCGCTGTGCAAGATCTGTCCGGTAAATTTTCATCCCGGAGTTGAGATCGTGTACCGGCACCGTCATCATGATGCGGGCTATCAGCCTGATTATGCTTTTACCGATACTTCTGGTGAGTGAGGATGATTGCTGCCCTTTCCGCGATCCCACCACCATATCGGCATCCCGCCGGATAAGACATTGTTCCAGTTTGTCAATGTCTTCCATCAGATGCTGTCCGTCAGCATCAAAAGTGATCAGGTATTCGGTCTCACAGGCCATAATCCCGGTTTTGATGGCCGCACCGTATCCTTTGTTCAATTTGTGATGACATACTTTCAGGAGGGGCTCATCTTTATATTTTTTCAGGAAATCAAGGGTTTTATCTTTTGAACCATCATTGACCAGGATGATCCTGCGGTTGTTCTCCCGGCAGTGGGGGATAAGTTCAGGCAGCAACTTTTCCAGGTTGACCCGCTCATTATAAGCCGGAATAATGACAGTAAGATCTACATGGCTGTTCATGTTCATCCTTTCATTGTTAAATATAATATCTTATCACAGTCAGGTGAACGGAATAGATCAGAACAAAAAGACAGTAAATAACCAGTGCGAAGAAAAGGTATTTTTCCATGATATTCCCTGAGAGGATCTCTTCAAGGATCACAGGTTTGGCTTTGGGTTTGGCCTTCCGGTACTCCGATCTTCTACGGCTCATAATCAGATTCAGGCGCGGCTGCAGCCAGCGGTTATAGAAGAGCATGAAAAAGAGCGGCGCAACAGGGATAAAATATCGTCCCTGGACACCGAAAACCCTGTCTCTTCCCGGTCGGGTCGCATACAGGAACATCGCCGTTTCAATCAGTATAAAAGTGATGATCAGCAGGGCGGCGAAAAGCGTTTTTTTCCCGATATGCAGCCTGATCTCCTTTCGTGATATTATCATTCCTGTAAGCAATAACAGAATAAGATAGCTGTACGAAAGGAAATCCGGCAGTTCCACATCGATATATCCCAGAACCCCGACGAAACTTTCCATCAGATACTCGCGATAGTAAACAAAGCCGCTCCTGAATGCAATCCCCAGGTAACCCGGAATATCGCTCAGAATCTTCTTCAGTTGTTCGTCTGGCCTGAACAGCGGTTGGTTCAGCATGGAGGAATCCCCCACGATCTGACCTAGCTGGTTCATGACTATCGGGGCGGGCGCCTCCACGTTTTCCAACCTGGTCAGGGTATTGTTAACCGTCGGTATCACCTTCAGGAAAGTTATGCCGATTACTGCTGCAGCGATAACGATCAGGATGTAACGATACAACCTGCCGAATTTTGAAGGAGGGATGATAAAGAAAAGCGTTCCAAGGAGAAAATATGGCGGTTTGCAGAAAAGCAGCAGCAACACCGGGATGGCCATCAGTACGAGTTCGCGCATCCTGATGGGTTTATCCCATGTGTACGCATAATAAAAAAAGATGGCGATGGTCAGAAAACTCAGGGTTATGGTCAGACTGTCATACGACAGGGAACCAAAAAGGAAGATGGTTTTGGGCATTAGGGCCAGCAGCATCAGCATGATGCGGAAAGGGGGAGGGATGATCCTAATGGCAAAAAACGTGATGATCAGCGCGAACAGCAGGTTGAAAAACCTGCCAAAATACAACAGTGTCAATGCGGAAGAAGAAAACCACTGTCCGGCGGTGATTCCGATTGCCTGTGGCAGATAGGGCAGGTTGTAATCGGCAACCCGAAGGGGTATGCGGTTGTCGGCCTCAATTTTTACCGGAAGGTAACTTTTGATCTCTTCCGGTGTGGTTTTCTTTCCGGCAAGAAACCTCAGGTGCATGAAGCTGGTGTCGAGGTTGGCGATGGATAGCGGTGTGGTTTTCTTTTTTTCAAGAAAACCCAGTTCTGATAGATTGTAGGAGAGTTTGAAATGTGTGCCTTCGTCCGGGACCTGAAAAGGAGGGGTAACGATGGCAAATAACAGGGAAAAAGGTAGTGCTGCTGCCACAAATGCCCATTCGGGGCGGATAGTGATGCGGGCGAGCCATGACGAAAGCGGAGCAAACCAAATGATGGCGGCAGCCACGATCAGGGATATCAGATACAGGAGAACCTTTAACATCCAGAACTGGCTCTGGTTGGTTTCATAGGTCTTCAGCATTAGGCTTCCCGGATAGGTCATGGTGGTTTGCCGCACCGATGCCATAATGTCATCGGCGTTCAATCTGGAAGTCATGAACCTGCCAAGCGAATCTTTCATATTCATCAATGGGGAAGCGGCATTTCCCGCAGAGCCGTCCGGAGAAAAAAGGGAAATCAGAAATCTGTTGCCTTTGCCGATTAGGAGCGGGCGGTCGGTTGAAAAATGGGTGAAATCCCCTTCTTTCAAGATGTTCGATCCGAATGTCGTCCGAAACAATACTTTATAGGCGGTATCGAGTACCAGCAGGGTGTTCCGGTTGGTGTTGTTTCTTCCGCCTTGGGTGAATACAAGGTCGATACCGGTCAGGTAATCCTTGGCGGCCGAGAGTTCCTGGGTGAGTACCATCCCCTGGGCCAGTCCTGTCAGGATACCCGCCTGCTTGGATTCGCTGGACTGTATCGGGGTAACGTTATTGGGATTGATAGGATAAAAGGTAATCGCCAAAAGACAAACGATCAGGAAAATAACACCGGCAATCAGGTTGGTTCTTCGTTTCATCGAATGTTAGTAAAAGAGAGACAAATTCGCGAAAATAATAATAAACAACACATTATCAACACTTATTGATGGCAATTAAATAATGGGTGTAATGCAAAGTTGAGAAAAAAATCGATAATTGAAAAAAAAACTTGCCTCCGGTACTGACCTTTTGCCCATGCACCTGATTAAACAGAAAAATAGTTACTTTTGTTCACGGAGTTTAAATCTCAAAAATCAACACATTTATGGCAAGTGCAGGAATCAACAAAGTTATCCTGATCGGGAACCTGGGACGGGATCCGGAAGTTCAGAATTTTGAAAACGGGGTGAAGAAAGCGGGGTTTTCGCTTGCCACCACCGAGATTTTCAAAAGCAAGGAGGGGGAGAAGACCAGCCACACCGAATGGCACAACATAGTGCTCTGGAGAGGGCTGGCGGAAGTGGCAGAAAAATTTCTCAAAAAGGGAATGACTGTCTATGTGGAAGGCCGTATCCGGCGACGGGAGTATGACGATAAAGACGGACAGAAGAAGTTCATTTATGAGATCATCGGCGATGTCCTTCAGATGCTTGGTTCCCCGCGTGACAGCAGTCAGAATGGCCCTTTGCCTTCGCCTGTTGATATGTCGAAGGAGAGTTCCATGGTGGTGGAACCCCCCACCGATGATCTGCCCTTTTAAATCATAACGGGAACCGGTAAACGGAATGGCAAAACTCTCCGGAAAATGTGGAAAGTGGTTCGCGGGCAATGCTTTACGCTTATGGGGTGTCGTTTTGACCTTTATGCTGCTTTACGCCTGTTCCGAATCCTATACGCCAAAGCCGAGGGGGTATTTTCGAATCGATCTGCCCGACAGAGTTTATCAGCAGTTGGATGACAGATACCCCTTTACTTTTGAGTACCCGCGGTACGCCGTGATACTCCCCGACACGAACCCACTGGCTGAACCGTATTGGATTAACCTTTATTTCAGACAATTTTCTGCTACCCTTCATTTGAGTTACAAACCGGTGAAAGGAAACCTGGCCGACTATCTCAACGATTCCCATGCATTGGTTACCAAGCATATTCCCAAAGCCAATGCCATTACCCAACGGGAATTTTCCGACGCCGAAAATCATATTTATGGACTGGAATTTGTGATCAGGGGGGCAGAAGCAGCTTCGCCCTATCAGTTTTACCTGACCGACAGTGTGCATAATTTTCTCAGGGGCGCCCTCTATTTTCAGTTGGTGCCGAATAACGACTCCCTGGAACCGGTCATTAGTTTTCTGAAGGAGGATATTCAACATTTGATCAACACCGTGAGGTGGAAAAGTCCCGGGAAATCCGTAAGTTTGCAACAGAAAAAAGGCCGGCAGGACCCTGTTGCCCACTAACAGACCGATCCGTGATCGAAACCATCAAGTTCGGAAACTTACGCTGGAGCCATATTGTGCGCCCAACTCCTGAAGACCTGCAGGCTCTTCAGGAACATTACCATTTCCATCCCCTGGATATCGAGGATTGCCGATCGGAGGTCAACCTGCGGCCTAAAATCGACATTTATGACCATTACCATTTTATCATTCTCCACTTCCCGGCATTCGGCGTTACGGAACAGTTCGTCGAAATCCGTGAGATCAAGGTTTTCTGGGGAAAAGATTACCTGATCAGCCTGGCTCGCTCCCACTGGATGCTGCGTGATCTCTTCAACCGCGAAAAAGCCAAAACCCCCGGCTCAGGCCGTATGGAGGTAAACAGCAGTGACGCCCTCTTTTACCAGATACTCGAACACCTGATGAAAGAGACCCAGCGACTGGTGGAAAAGGTGGATAAAGATGTGGATGATTGCGGCAGGAGCCTCTTCGGAAAAAAAGCCGAAGCCACTATCGAAAAAATCAGCATAACCCAGAAAAACGTCATTCTTCTCAATACCATGTTCAAACCTCAGATGGCCCTGTTCAATAAACTCCAAAGTGGCGCCATTACCGGCTTTGCCGAAGATATGGAGGATTACTGGGGCAACATCATGGATTATTACCAGAAACTCTGGGATATGGTGGAAGACGATGGCGAACTGATCAAGGGCTATTCTGCTACGTTCGACTCACTCCAGGTGAACCGGACCAACGAAGTGGTCAAGATCCTAACCCTTGTCTCTTCAATCCTGCTGCCCCTTACTTTTATAGCCAGCCTCTATGGTATGAATATCCACCTCCCGGTGCAGGACCATCCCTATTCCTTTTTCATTGTGGCAGCCAGCATGGGACTGATTGCCATCATGATGATCATCTACTTCAAGATTCGTCGCTGGATGTAACTCCATCGTGACAGCGTTCGTTCATCACCTCCATCTGGAGACGGATACCTTCACGGTGGACCGATTGCAACAAATTAAGAATAAATTCCCTGGTTAATCCAAGTTTGATGCCGGCTTCAACCCGGTCATGCATTACCTGGTTCCAGCGTTTCAGTTGCAAAATCGTAATCCTGTTCTCGCGCTTGTAATGACCGATCTCTTCCACCACCTTCATGCGACGGGCCAGTATATCGATCAACTCTTCATCGAGTTTGTCGATCTCTGAACGCAACTGCTCCAGCATGTCCGAAAATTCCTTGCTTCCCGTCTCCCGGCGCAATACGATCGATTTAAGCAATACAGCCAGCCTTGCCGGTGTAATCTGCTGATTCTTGTCTGTAAGCGCCGAAGGGGGATGATGATGCACTTCGATCATCATCCCGTTCATCTCCAGGTCAAATGCCTTCTGTACAGTGGCCTGGAGCGCTTCCCGGTTGCCGCATATATGACTGGGATCAACCAGAACAGGCAATGAAGGGCAAAGGCTCTTCAGTTCGATAGGGATCTCCCACATGGGAGCGTTGCGGTAAGGAGAGCGGTTGAAAAAGGAAAAACCCCGGTGAATGGCAATTAGTTTATTGATTCCCAGTGAATTTAATCGCTCAATGCCACCCAGCCATGTCGAAAGATCGGGGTTGAGCGGATTTTTCACCATCACGGGGATATCGCACCCTCCCAATGCTTCCCCAATTTCCTGAACAGAAAAGGGATTGACAACCGTACGGGCTCCAATCCAGAGAATGTCGATGCCATATTCCAGCGCCTCCATGACATGACGGGGATTGGCCACCTCCACGGTGGTGAGAAGTCCGGTTTCGGCTTTTACCCGTTTCATCCAGCTCAGGCCGACCGTTCCTACACCCTCGAAAGCACCCGGTCTGGTCCTTGGTTTCCAGATCCCCGCCCTGAAGACCTTTACTTCAGGAATACCGGCCAGACCATGTGCGGTTTCCATGATCTGACGCTCACTTTCTGCACTGCATGGACCGGCAATCACCAGGGGGAATCCGGATGCGGGCAGCCAGGTCTCGGGGGACATCAGGTGCAAAACGGGCGTCATGCCGCAAAGGTAAGGAGAATATTATCTCCAGAAGACCAGTTTCCAGAGATTGGCCAGTACTTTCAATGCCGATACGACCATGCCGATAATCAACAATATGGGCAGTACGATGTCGATCCAGAAAAGTCCGTGAAAATTGGTAAAATCAAAGGGATAGATGTAGTATAGCACAATATTGATCAGGAAGGACGAGGCCTCCATAATAACCCTGGAAAGGTACCTGACCGGTTTGAACTCTATCATGGCCATCAACAGGTTACCTCCGATCTGGATCAGGATATTGAGATTCAGTATCCACAGCACTACATTGAAATTATCCCGGATAAAACCAAGATTCCATTCGGGTACTTTGTATACTATATAGAGAAAGATCAGGTTGAATATCACGTTGGCAATGTATTCACCCCTCCTGGTAACATCCGGTTTGTCCTTATGCCATTTCTCCCGTCCGTAATCATCGATTCGCCTGGCCCATGAGGGAACGGTACACTGTTGTTCATTTTTCATGCGGAGCATCGTTTTATGAGATATTAGACCTGTAATTCACCAATGGTTACAAAAATGGCTGACGGGTTTGCATTTTTTCAAATCGGAGCGGTTCTATTCCGTAATTTTGCAGGTTCAAAGAAAAACTGCAACAATGGAACACACGAAACGGAACAAGATCGTTGATTTGCTGAAATCGAGAGATTTCGGTGCGGAAGTTCTGGTAAAGGGATGGGTCAGAACCAGACGGGGTAATAAGAATATCAGTTTCATCGCAGTGAATGATGGTTCCGTGATCCATAACCTTCAGGTGGTTGCCGAAGTCGCCTCCTTCCCTGAAGAGCTGCTTCGCCAGATCACCACCGGTGCCTGTATTGCCGTCTGGGGTATCCTGACCGAATCGTTTGGCCAGGAGCAGCACGTGGAAGTGCATGCACGCCAACTGGAGGTATTTGGTACCGCTGATCCTGCATTGTATCCTCTGCAGAAAAAGGGGCACAGCCTGGAGTTCCTTCGCGAAATTGCCCATCTGCGGCCACGCACCAATACCTTCGGGGCAATACTCCGGATCCGCCATGCCATGGCTTATGCCATCCACAAGTATTTCAACGACCACGGTTTCTTCTATCTTCATGCCCCCATTATCACCGGGAGTGATGCCGAAGGTGCCGGCGCTATGTTCAGGGTCTCGGTGCTGGATGATAAGAATCCGCCCAAAACACCCGACGGAGGGATCGATTACAGTCAGGATTTTTTCGGTAAAGAGACCAAACTGACTGTCTCCGGCCAACTCGAAGCAGAGTTGGGTGCCATGGCACTTTCTCTGGTTTATACCTTCGGGCCTACTTTCCGTGCGGAAAATTCCAACACGCCGCGCCACCTTGCCGAGTTCTGGATGATCGAACCCGAAATGGCCTTCTATGACATCCATGACGATATGGACCTGGCGGAAGATTTCCTGAAATACCTGATCCGGTACGCCCTCGACAACTGTATGCAAGATCTCGAATTTCTGAACAAAATGTACGATCCGGAATTGATCGTCAGGTTGCAGGGAGTGGTCGACGAAACCTTTGTCAGGCTTACCTATACCGAAGCAATCGATATTCTGACCAGCAGTGGTCAGACATGGGAATTTCCGGTCTCCTGGGGTACCGATCTCCAGGCTGAACATGAACGTTACCTGGTGGAGAAACATTTTGGCAAACCCGTGATCCTGACAGGATATCCTAAGGAAATCAAGGCTTTTTACATGAAAATGAATGAAGACGGGAAAACGGTCCGCGCCATGGATGTCCTCTTCCCAAGGATCGGGGAGATCATCGGCGGCAGCCAGCGGGAAGAAAATCTGGAAGCCCTGCTGCAAAGGATTCATGAAATGCATATTCCCGAAAAGGATGTCTGGTGGTACCTCGATACGCGCCGGTTCGGAACCGCCCCGCATGCCGGGTTTGGTCTTGGATTTGAACGACTTATCCTTTTCGTGACCGGGATGTCCAACATTCGTGACGTGATACCCTTTCCCAGGACCCCGAAGAATGCAGAATTCTGATTTTTGCTAAACATTTTTTTACATGGGAGAATAATTGTATTTTAGCCGGAAGAATTACAGAGATGAGGAAAAGGTGGGCGTTGAAACCGCAAGGTGACCAGGAGAAAATCAATCGTATTTCTGATGCACTCAAGATCGAACCCGATCTTGCCAATTTATTGGTTCAGAGAGGAATAGAATCTTATGAAGAGGCCAGGAGTTTTTTCAGGCCATCTCTCGATCATTTGCATGATCCCTTTCTGATGAAGGATATGTATCAGGCGATCAGCCGGATCATGGGGGCGGTACGCAACGGTGAGAGAATTCTGATCTACGGGGATTATGATGTGGACGGAACTTCTGCCGTTGCACTGGTCTATACTTTTATCCATTCCTTTCACCAGGATCTCGATTTTTATATTCCGGACCGATACAATGAAGGCTATGGAATTTCATTCAAGAGTATTGATTTTGCTTACGAAACAAATGTAAAGCTCATCATTGCACTTGACTGCGGTATCAAAGCGGTCGAGAAGGTCGCCTATGCCTCTTCACGCGGAATAGATTTCATTATATGCGACCACCACCGGCCTGGAGCGGAATTACCCGCTGCCGTTGCTGTGCTCGATCCGAAGCGGCCCGATTGTTTTTATCCCTATAAAGAACTTTCCGGTTGCGGGATCGGGTTTAAACTGATCCAGGCCTATGCCAGGGTGAATAATATCAGTTTTGACAAACTGATCCAGTATCTTGACCTGGTAGCCATTTCCATCGCAAGTGATATTGTGGATATCACCGGTGAAAACCGGATCCTTGCCTTCTATGGGCTGAAACTGATCAACTCGCGCCCGCGGCCAGGTATTGAAGCGCTGTTGAAATTTTCTGCAATCCGGAAGAATGATGATTCCAACGGGGGATGCGTATTTAACCGGGAGTTGACTATTACCGATCTGGTTTTCCTGATCGGTCCGCGCATCAATGCCGCCGGCCGGATCGAAAGTGGTATCAACTCTGTAAAATTGCTGATCACCCAAAGCCACGAAGAAGCCAAAAGGGTGGCCGAACAGATCAACGATTACAATACGGAGCGGAAAACACTCGATACCAACGCGACGCAGCAGGCCCTCTCCATGATCGAAGCCGATCGGGGACTCAGGGAGGCAAGATCTACCGTTATTTACCATCCTGAATGGCACAAAGGGGTGATCGGAATTGTAGCCTCCCGGCTTACGGAGTTTTATTACAGGCCGACCATTGTCCTTACCTATTCCAACGGATTGATCACCGGTTCTGCACGCAGCGTGCGGGACTTCGATATTTATGAAGCGGTGGATGCCTGCAGCGACCTTCTGGAACATTTCGGGGGCCATAAATTTGCAGCGGGGCTCTCCCTTCTCCCCGAAAACCTTGACCGTTTCCGTTCGCGTTTTGAAGAAACGGTTGCAGCCCGGCTTCAGGGTGTTGAACTGGTACCAGAGGTGGAGGTGGATGCTCTCCTTCCACTCAGCATGATCACCACGAGGTTTTACAACATTTTAAAGCAATTCGCCCCTTTTGGCCCGGGCAATATGACACCGATGTTCATGACCGCCGGTGTCGTCGATGCCGGAGGATCAAAAGTGGTAGGGAAAAATCATCTGAAACTGAATGTCGTCCATCCCAAAGTATCCGGAGGCCCGGTTTCTGCCATCGCGTTCCAACAAGGTGAACATCTTCCGTTCATTGAAAATCAGGTTCCTTTCAACATCTGTTATCACATCGAAGAGAATGAATGGAACGGTTCGGTAAACCTTCAGCTGAATATAAAGGATATCCGTGTGGAGGATCAATAATCCCCGGTACCGAAACAAATATCCATTTTCATTGCCTTTTCGATCAACGGATGGTCGGAGGGAACCAATCTTAATTTTCCTCCTACCTCGGCAAGGGGTACAGAGGTGATCGAGTCGCCCCTCAGTGAAACCATCTCCCCGTATTGCTTCCGGGCAATAAGCTCGACTGCATAAGCACCGTAACGGGTCGCCAGCACACGGTCCATCGGGGAAGGGCTTCCCCCCCGCTGAATATAGCCAAGTATGGTTTCCCGGGTC
>CAYLVY010000001.1:81951-91382 GCA_964387205.1 uncultured Draconibacterium sp. | reverse complement strand
TTAATATTCTATTTTCATTGTCAATTTGTAGTGTCGTTGTTTTTTCTCCGCTTGTGCATAACAGGGATATACCGGCGATAAGTATGACGATGGCTACCACCACACTGATCACAACCTTAACGCTCTTTTTCATAGGATGTTGAATCGGGATCACTCTTTGTTGACCTGAATGGTATATTGATAGATACGGGAATCTGACTGATAAATCATGAGGTCGATATTGTTAGGCAGACTGTTGCGGTTGGCCAGATGGATCATAAAGGTATTATCGCCGACATTGGTGATCTGGATGCTGTTTCCGGCTGAAATGGCGACGGTTTGATCGTTGACACTGATATTCTGTATGTTATACACCCTGAAGTCGTCATAGTTGAATCCCATCACTGCCCTGACCTGTTCCGGCGAGGAGAGCTGTAGCCGAATTTCCACGAAGCGTGTCGAATAGCGCACCTGCGAGCTGATGGTAACCTGTGGGCTGGTGTATTGGATCACATCGGCAGTCTTCATATTCTCCCGGCCTCCGGCCATCGTTCCGGTGAGCGACTCTTCCTGCAGCGAGGTTTTGTCGGTGATGAGAAAACTGAAAGTGAGCATACCAATGAAAAGTCCGGCGGTAAAAACCAGGGCATATTTCACGGCGGGTCTGGCCCAGAATCCGGTTGACAACCGGACTGGCTCTCTGACCGGGGATTTTTTTTGTGTTTCCATAGGGAGGTTATTGATTATTTCACGGGTAAGATCGATCATTTTCATGGCTGCCCGGTCGCTTTCCAACCGGCCTTCCAGCGACTGCAATTCATTCAGATAATCTGCTGCTTCCGGCCCTTCAGCCATCAGG
The DNA here is from genome assembly GCA_964387205.1 of uncultured Draconibacterium sp. Classification (GTDB taxonomy): domain Bacteria; phylum Bacteroidota; class Bacteroidia; order Bacteroidales; family FEN-979; genus CAIVAT01. Next base: position 90,544 of record CAYLVY010000001.1, on the reverse strand, counting down.
CCGGAGAGTTGGGACTCCTCCTTTTCAGACAGCTCTCCGTCGAGTTTCCTGTTCAGCAGCCTGCGCTTTCTTTTGTTGATTTTATTCATGCACGATCGAAGTCAGACATTCCTTTTCTGAGCCGTTCCCTCGCCATATAGAGGCGGGAACGAACTTTTGTCACCGGGACGCCGGTCGCTTCGCTGATCTCTTCGTAAGACAGACCGCAATAATACTTCAGCAGGACGGGAATCCGGTAAGCGGGATCAAGTGCCAGCAAGGCACGGTGCAGGGAAACCTCCTGATCTGATATTGCAACGGCGCCAGGGTCGTCGGTCAGCAATGGTCCTGCTTTGTCCAAACCGGTAAATGTCCGCCGGTTCCGGCACCAGCCTAAAGCACGGTTCACTGCAATACGATACAACCAACTGAAAAACCGGTATTTCGGGTTGAATGTGGCCAGCTTTTCATAGACGGTCAGGAAGACCTCCTGGGTCAGGTCCTTTGCTGTCTCTTCGTTGCCTGTCATACGCCACATCATGTGGAAGATCTTTTGCTGATATCGCTCCGTCAATATCCTGAATGATGAAATGGCTCCGCGGAGAACCTCATCAACCAGCTCATTGTCGTCCTTCAATAGCATAATTATGGAGAAAATGCAAAAAGTTGGGTGAAGGTATTAAATTTTCAGGTTATTTGTTTTTTCGAGCAACGAAATTTTCCACAGCTCCTTCCTGTTCATCCGCAGCACCGGTGCGATGGCAATAAGACCACCGCGACCAATACTCTTTTCCAGAGCCCGGAGTTCCGCCAGTCTGGAAGCCAGCAACGGATCGTGGGGAATCATGAAGCCGTGCTCTTTCAGCATCATCATTGATTTGGCTTTAATAGACAATTCAAGGTAGAGGCTGATGAAACAGTACATATCGAATACAATTTCCGGCGGATAATGGTTTCTCAGCGATAGGAGAAACAACCCTGTTTTGGTACCGGAAAACTCTCCTTTCCTGATCATCCGGAGTATGGAAGCTTCCGAATCGAATTCCAGTTCGAGCCATTGCCTGATTGATTTTTCGCTCCATTGGAAGAGCACGGCAAGGGAAACGGGTATCAATATTACGATGATCAGGGTCGAAATCAGGGGAGACAGGAAAAAACTGTTGAACAGAGCATGGATAAAGACCGCGGCAAAAAAACCAGCAGCCAGGGTAGCGCCCTTTCCTTCCTGCCGGTTCAGGGGGCCCATGCAGAGCACTCCGAATATGGCCGCTGTACCTCCGTGCATGACGGCTGTTCCAAGTCCACGGACGATCCAGGTCATGATATTGCCCCCGCTCTCTGCAAATACAGCGGCATACCACAGGTTTTCCACCGCCGAAAAAGCTGCCCCGGCAGCAAATCCGTATATCGCCCCGTCGATCATGAATCCCGCTTTATTCCTGCGGATCAGGATGAAAATCCAGGCGCATTTCAGCAACTCCTCCGCGACAGGCGCCACGAAAGCCGAATAGGTACGGAATTCCACTTCCAGCCGGCCCATCAGCCAATTGTTCAGAAACCAGGCAGCCACCGCACTTCCTGCGCCCCACAACAAACTATAGGCCAGCAACGAACGCCGGGAGAGCTTGAAACTATCAAGCCACAGCAGCACCACCAGCAACAAAAAAACGGGGATCAGGCTGATCAGCAGGGTCACGATCATGGTTCACCGGGTTTCATGGTGTCAGTGAACCCCTGATGACGGTGGAAAGCGGAGGTCGTTTTTCAGTCCTGTCATCCGGAACAAAAACGCCTTTCTCACTGTATCATGGCCCCTGGTGAGGATCAGGGTGTCAACCGGTACGATCACGGTGAAAAGATCACCATAAAGTTGAAAGGGATCCTCAAAATCGTCACTCAGACCAATGTACCATGCATCGCTGCCGGAGGGAAGATCACCTCTTATATGATTAATCCAATGATATTTATGAATCCTCTCCAGGGTTCCCGGCGCGTAAACAGGTCTGTTTCCATCCGGGGTGGCCACATAATACTCAAAGTTGGCAGCCGGGAACCAGCGGAAGGTAAAAATGGGCGATCCTTCAGCAATCAATCCCGCTTTCTCCTGTTCTTCGGCAACCTCCGAAAATTTAATCCCTAATTGTCTCCAGCAAACCAGGTCATGGGTAACATCGTCGCCCCATCGCGCCAGCGGAATAAAGCCGGTACGGATCTGGGTAACTGCCAGGGTGATCACCAGCAAAAGAAATCCTGCAGCAACGGCAATGGGCCATGGAATCAAGGGGGAAGATTCGCTGCGGCGGAACCTGTCGGCCAGATAAGCGGCCGCAAACAGGATCAAACCCGGATAACCGGGGCCCGACCAGTGCGGAAGGGTGCTGCGGAACAGTGAGAACCCTGTGAAGACAAGGATCAGCGGGAGACTGATCCAGAAAATCAACCATGAAGCCGGGGCAGGGATAAGCTTCCATCCGCCTGCCATGACGGCAAAAGCCAGAATGATCAGCACCACATTCACCGGATTCTGGTAGAAGAACTGACCCGCGAGTTCAGTCGCCAGGTATTGCCATTGTATCCCCTCCCCTACCAGGCTAACGCGGTTTTCATGAAATGTAAAACTGATAAAATGGTTGTCAACATTCCACAATACCACCGGTAATGTGAGCAGCAAAAAAAAGAAGAATGCCATATAAGTCTCTTTCACCCTGAACCACCGGCGGTTATGAAAAAGGATAAATGCGAAAGCCCCGGCAGGCAAAAACAGCGAATGGTATTTGGAGAGAAAAGCAAGACCTGCGGTTATACCTGCCCAGAACATCATGTTCCGGTGCTTTTTTTCAGGATCATGCGCGGTCAGTGATCGAAGCAGCAACCAAAGGGTAAGCAGCCAGAAAAATAGTTGCGGGGTATCGGGCAGGATAAAGGTACCACTGAGCACAAAGCCGTAAAAGGAGGCGGTGAAGAGTAAAGCGGCATAAAAACCGGTCAACTCGTTCCTGACCGTTTTACCGATCAGAAACATCAGCCAGGTGGATGCGGTTCCCAAAAAGACCGGTCCCAGCCGGATAAAAAACTCACTGTCGATCAGGAGGTTCAGGGTAGTAGCCTGTACCAGAAGACCGACCATCGGGGGATGGTCGAAATGGCTGAGATCAGGATATCGGGCATATACCCAGTAATATACCTCATCGTTTCCAAGTTCAATGGAACCGGCCACGAAAGCCCTGACCAGCGCTGAAAATACCAGCACCAAAGCCAGGGCTATCCTGAGTTTACGGTTTTCGGGCATGCTGCATCCTGTTCTCGAGCGGTATGCTCAGGATGCAAATGTAGTGGATTTCCTTCTGAAACGATTTTTTAGATTATCGAAGATAAGGTAAACCACTGGTACCACGATAAGGGTAAGAAAGAGGGAACTGGTCAGACCGCCGATCAGTGCCCATGCCATCCCGTTCTTCCACTCTGATCCGGCACCGGAAGCAAGGGCTATCGGGAGCATACCGAAGATCATCGAGAAGGTGGTCATCAGAATGGGGCGCATTCTTACCTTCCCGGCCAGGATCAATGCATCAAAGGTTGAGTAACCCTCGGCCCTCGACTGATTGGTAAAGTCCACCAGCAGGATCGCATTCTTGCCAACCAGCCCCACCAGCATGATGATGCCGAGGATCGAAAAAATGGTCAGCGACTGCATGGTCAACCCCAAAGCCAGCAAAGCGCCGATGATCGCCAGCGGTATGGAGAAGAGCACCACGAAGGGATAGAGATAAGAATCGTACAATGCCACCATGATCAGGTAAACAAACAGGATGGAAGCAAGAAATGCGATCCCCAGGCTGCCGAACGCTTCGGTCTGATACTTCATATCCCCTTCCGGGATTACGACCACTTCCGGCGGCAACTTCATGGGCTTTAACGCTTTCAGCACATCTTCGCCCACCGATCCGACCGGCCGGCCGATCACCTGACATTGGACCGTGACCGAGGGAACCCGGTTGTACCGTTGCAAAACTGTGGTTCCCGTGGAGGGCTTTATATCTGCAAATTGCTTAAGCTGAATGGTTTGCCCCAGGTCGTTGATAAATCCGAGAGAAGCAATGTCTTCGATGCTGTTGCGGTCAAACTGATCAAGCACCACATTAATGTCATACTCATTGTCGCCTTCGCGGAATCTGGCATCGGTATTTCCGCTGAAAGCATTCTGCAGGGTCATTCCGACCACGGCGGTGGAAACACCCAGCGAAGCCATCTTATCCTTGTCGAGACGAATGTCCACCTCGGGATTTCCGGCCTCCACCGAGAGTTTAACCTCGTAAGTGCCCGGCACTTTTTTCATCTCAGCCATGACCAGTTCCGACCAGCGGGTCAGGGTATCAAGATTGGGGCCGGTCAGTACCATCTGGATCGGGTCCATATCCGAGGTTCCCATCAGGGAAACGATGGTAGAACGCACCTTGGTCCCGGGCAGCAGGTTCATCAGCTCTTTTTTCATTCTCAAGGCAAAAAGTTCCGAAGTGATCTCCCGCTTCTCCTTCTCGATTAGTTTCACGTGAAGTTCTGATTTATAGGGATTTCCTCCCGCTTCGAAAAAGCTTGTAGTACCGCCGACCGTGGTAAAGACACTCACCACCTCCGGTTGTTTCATGATATATTTTTCAGCTTCAAGGGTAACATAATTGGTTTGGGTTATTGGTGTATTTTTCGGAAGTTCGATCTGAACGATGATCTCGCCCCGGTCGCCCATACTCACAAATTCTGACCCGATAAATCCGGCACCTACCAACATCAGGGAACCGAAAAACAACAATGTGACGGAGACAAGGACTACCAGTTTATGGTGAAGCGACCAGGCGATCAGTTTTGCATAACCTTCGGTAAAGGCGTGAAGACTGCGTTCAAAGCCATAAATGAACTTACCCGGGAAACTATCCTCACGGAAACGGCTGTGCTTGGCCATCCGGGAAGCCAGCAACGGTGTGATGGTGAAAGATACAAAGAGACTGAGGAGGGTAGAGATGACCACCACCAGGGCAAACTGGCGCAACATTCCCGAAATCATGCTGGTGATGACCGCAATGGGGAGAAAGACCACTACATCGACCATGGTGATGGAGACCGCAGTATAGTTGATCTCCCTGCGCCCGTCAATCGCGGCCTGTCGCCGGTCTTTGCCCTTTTCCATATGGCGGTAGATATTCTCCAGCACCACGATGGAGTCGTCCACCAGGATCCCGATCACCAGCGACATGGCGATGAGTGAGATGATATTCAGGGAGAAATCGAGCACATACATGGCGGTGAAGCTGGAGATAAGCGATGCGGGAATAGCCACCATAACAATGAAGGAGTTGCGGAGACTGTGCAGGAAGACCAGCATCACCAGTGCCACGAGGCAGATGGCAATGAGCAGGTCCTTCATTACGGCATTGGCTGAAATCAGCGTAAACTCCGAAGTGTCGTTGGCCACGGCAAACTTTACATCCTGACTGGCATAGATATCCTCAAGATGGCTGATACTCTTGTGAACATTTTTCGAAATGTCCACTTCATTCCCGTCGGGTTGTTTGAAAATCAGCAAACCAACCGAATTGCTGCCGTTGATCCTGTTAACCGAAGAAGTTTCCTTTTTCGTGTCCTGCACCTCGGCAATATCCTCAAGCCTGACCGGACTGCCGCCTGGCGCGCTGATCACAAGGTTCCGGAGATCCTCCAGTGAGGCAAATTTCCCGCTCAGGCGGATGATCATCTCCTGCCCCACATCCTTGATCTTCCCGGTAGGAAATTCCATGTTGGCGGAATGAATGGCATTGGTGACCTGAAGGATCGATAAACCATGTGATTTCAGTTTGGCATTGTCAATGTTGATCCTGATCTCGCGTTCTTCACCTCCGACGAGGTCAACCTGGGCGATCCCGTTGATGGTGCTAATCATCGGTTTGATCTTGTTCTTAACCAGGTCATACAATTCGGTGGGAGGCATATTGGCCGTGATCCCGAGCCTCATGATCGGGATATCGTCCATGCTGAAGTTGTTGATGATCGGTTTTCTTGAATCTTTGGGCAGCAGATATTCGATATTGGCCACCTTTCTGGTAGCATTATCCAGCGCTTTATCCATATCGGCGCTGGTTTTAAAGATGATGACCACCACTGAAATCCCTTCAGCCGAAGTACTCTGGATGTTGTCGATATCCTCGAGTGAAGAGATGGCATCCTCCACCTTCTTCGTGACCGAACTCTCCACTTCCGAGGGAGAAGCCCCCGGATAGGGGGTCACTGCCACCAAAACCGGCTGCGAGTATTTCGGCAGAAGTTCATAATTGAGAGAAAAGTAGCTGACAACCCCCAGGAAGGTCAGTACGGCGAAGATCACCACGATCAGCGACGGGCGCTTGATGGAAATTTCTGTAATACTCATGGTTTCTCTTTATTTCGTATTCATAATGGTAACCTGCGCCATGTTGTCAAGATTGAGCTGGCCGGAGACAACTACTACTTCCCCGGGTTTAAGGCCGCCTGTTACTTCGATCTGATGGTCGTTGGCAGCTCCGATACGAATGTCGCGAAGAACGGCCCGGTTCTCTTCCACCACATAAAGTCTGGGGATTTTAATACTCCCCACCAGTGCATTACGGGTGATCAGGAGCGCTTCCCTTGGTGTTCCGGTGCCGAATGCGGCCGTGCCGAACATTCCCGCCCGGAGCGGGTAATCTTTCGAATTTTCGATCCGGATCTCCACCGGAAAACGAAGGGCATCGTCGGCTTTAACACCTACCGAAAGAACGGTCCCGTTATAATCGGTGCCCGGGTAGATGTGCGTTTTGACCTTTACCTGCCGGCCTTTGGTTAAACCTGCGGCCTCCCTTTCCGAAACAAGGGCAATGAACTTCAGCCGGCTGATATCCACAATTTCAGCAACCGGCGCCCCCGGCATCAGAAGGGTGCCTTTCTCGATATAACGACGGGTAATGGTCCCCTGGATCGGCGCTTTTATGGTAGCATACTCCAGTTGCTTTTTCAGGGTGGCTACATCCGTCTCGGCTTTTTTTGCTGCCAGCCGTACCTCTTCGACTTGTTGTGCCGAAGTGGCTTCCTCTTTCAGCAATCCCTCAAATTTATCCCGATCGGCACGTGCCTTGTTCAGGGCCGCCGTGGCCAGGGATAGCTGACTCGTAAGCAGCTCATCGTCGAGACGGGCTATGACCTGCCCCACGCCGACGAAATCACCCTCTGTGACTTCCACTTCGATAACTTTGCCCTGCCCTTCCGACTGAAGGTTTAGTTCATGGATGGCAGAAAAAGAGCCGGTAACTTCGAAATCGGCACCCAGTGATGTTATCCCGACAGTGTCCACGTAAACCGGGATGCGGTCCAGGTTTCCGTCCAGGGTAGCTTTCCTGTCAATCTCTTTTTTGTTCATCATCAGGATGGCTGTGCATCCGCCAATGAATACCACGATGATGATAATGATGGTAAGTAAACGTTTCATGATGATATGGTGAATGTTGAATCAGTAAAGGATCAGAAATTAAAATGGGTCATGATCAATCCATTGGCCCTGAGATAGTTCAACTCCGAGAGCTTCATCTGGATCAGGGCGTAGGTGTGATTGCCCTGTGCATCGCTCAGGGCGGTCTCGGCATTCAGAAGGTCGGTCAGCGGGATAACCCCCTTTTCGTATTGCTCCTGGGACGTTGCGAAAACACGCTCGGCCAGTTTCACATTCTCGCGTTGCTTCTTCTCTGCCGAAATGCTGTTCAGCAGTTTGCGGGCGGCATCATCGGAATTAAGTTGCAAAAGTTGCCGGGTGTCCTGCTCCGCTACCTTCAGTTTTTCCAGTTCGATCTTCGATTGGCTGACCTTATGATGACGCTGTAAACCGCTGAAAAGGGGAACATTGAACTGGATCCTGGCGAGAGAAGTATTAAACCAGTCGGTCGGCTTTCCAAACAGGTACATGGTGTTGCTCTGGTTCATATAGTTGGTGGTGGCGATGAAGTTGAGCGACGGGTACCAGCCTGCCTGTTCCATTTTCACGGCGGTCCCGGCCAGTTCCCTGCTCTGGCCCAGCATGCGGATATCGATATGGTCGGCAGGATTTCCCTGACTGATCACCGCGGGGGCCAGCCCTATCGAATCACTGACGCTGATGTTTTCCCGCTGGTCTAGTCCCATGTAATATTTCTGAAAAGCAAGTTGTTGTTGCAATACCACTTCCAGACGCTCCAGTTCGGTAGTGAGGTTGATTTTCTGAACGACGATCCGGTCGAGATCGGTACGCATGATCAGTCCATGCTGAAACTGGCTTCCGGCAATCTTCTCCGCCTTTTCAAGCTTCCCGAGGTTGGAGGTCATGTTGCGGATCTGTTGCAAAGTGATCTGGGTGAGATAATAGGACTGTGCCACATCAAAAATGACTTCGATGGTAGTTTTCTCACGCTCCAGGTCGTGCAGCTGAAGTTGCTGGCGGGCCATTTTCAGGGCGGTCAGCCAGCTCTGGTTATAGATTACCTGGGTAACATCCACACCACCGGCGATATTGAAGGTGGTACCGAATTGCACCGGGATCATCTGCTCGGGTGCCGGAGGATTGGAAAAAATGTTCGGGATCATC
>CAYLVY010000001.1:28962-81941 GCA_964387205.1 uncultured Draconibacterium sp. | reverse complement strand
GTGGGAAGATTGAGATAATCATCATAGGAACCCGAAAAACTTACCTGGGGCAATCCTGTCCCGGCGGTTGCTTTCTGATGGTGAAGCAGGCGGATCGATTCAAGCTCTTCTGTTTTCAGCCGGGGGCTGTTCTTCAGGGATAGGCGCAGGCACTCCTCCAGGTTAATGACCCGGGGAATGACCGGCGGGGCCTGGGCACTCAATACGACCGGAGCAAAGAAAATGAACAAAGCAACCGGTAAAAATTTCAGTGTCATACAAAACATGGTTTTCATTGGTCGTACGACCGGATTTCACAATAACGCCGCAAATGTATCGATCGCGGATCGATATAACTGATAAAAACTCGTTGAATGACGTAAAATGGCCGATGAATGGCGAGGAATGGTGGTTCAGGGTGTAAAGCTGAAATGAACTAATTTCCTTTCGATCGTTTCTTCCGTTATTTTTGCAGAGAGGTTCGTGCATAATATAAAAAACTACTTATGAAAAACTCTCCCGGAAATGTGGTCAGGAACCAAACAGCGTCAGCCCTTAAGGAAGAAGGGGCGGCTGCCGTTGCACCCTGGTTTCTCAGGAAGGGATATCCATTATTGTGGATGGCTATATTCGGGTTTCTGGTCTTTGGCCGCACCATTGGTTTTGATTACACTTTTCTGGACGATCAGACACTGGTATTGAACCAGATGGAACAACTGAAGGATCCGTCTTACATCCGGACTGCTTTCAGCGGGGATGTATTTCATGCAGGGAACCAGAGCGGATATTACTACCGGCCGATGCTTACCCTCACCTTCATGGCCGATGCCATGGCAGGGGGTGGCTCCTTTAAAATGTTTCATTTCTCAAACATTGTTTACCATATCCTGGCCACTTTCATGCTCTTTCTTTTCTTTTACCGGACAGGTCATTCTGTCCGTTGGGCCTTTTTCTGTTCCATGATCTTCCTGGTACATCCCATGATAACCCAGGTGGTGGCCTGGGTTCCGGGAAGGAACGACTCCCTGCTGGCAATCCTGGTACTCAGTGCTTTTCTTGCCTGGCTGAAATTCACAAGGGAGGGCCGGCTGATTTGGCTGGCCGTACACCTGCTCCTCTTTACCATGGCCATGTTCACCAAAGAAAATGCCGTTGCGGTACCCATATTGATCATACTGTATACATTCCTGATCCTTAAAGATACGCCGCGCAAGCTGCTCATACCGGCCGCCGGTTGGGTATTGATCATCTTCATCTGGGCCATCATTCGTTCCGGGATGCTTTCCGGGGAATCCCCATTGTCATTTTCAGAACAGGTGCTTTCAGTATTGCAAAACCTGCCAGCCATTTTACCGTTCCTCGGGAAGATACTGTTTCCGTTCAACCTCTCCGTTTTCCCGATACTGGCCGATATGAAGATACCCTCCATGCAGGGAGCATTGGCACTCGGATTGCTGCTGGTCATGGTCATCCTGACCAGAAAAAAACAATGGGGCTGGTATATTTTCGCCATCGTCTGGTTCCTTTCATTCCTGGTTCCGACCTTCATTTCGGTCAATTACCAGATCTCCAACTTTTCGGAACACCGCGCATATCTTTCCGTTGCTGCAGTTATATTGTTTTTTCTTCATGTCGCACCGGTAAAAAACACAGCCTTGTCCGGTTTGAAGACCTTGGTCCCTTCCGCAGCAATTATTGCGCTTTTTGCCATTCTTACCGTTATGCACAGCCGGCATTTTCGTGACAATTTCGCCTTCTGGCAGTCGGCGGTTGATAGCTCCCCTTCCCATGCATTCAATTACAACAACCTGGGCGCCATGTATTACCTCGCCAATGATTTGCCGAATGCGGAAAAGTATTTCCGGAAAGCCATGGATATCAATCCTTATGAACCCATGGCCAACAGTAATACCGGACTGGTTTGCATGAACACCAACCGGCCGGCAGAAGCGGAGAGGTACTACCTTGAGGAGATCCGCATCAACCCGCTGTTCGACCATGTTTACTATAACATCGGATTACTGTACTACCGATCGGGGCGAATCCCGGAAGCCATCGTACAATGGGAGAAGAACCTTGAAGTAAATCCGAATTACACCGAAGCATACCGGGCACTTTTTCATCTTTACCGGGAAACCGGCCAGACGGAAAAGTTTGCCGGGTTAGAAGCCAGGGCAAGAAAAAACAACATCAGGTTGCAATAAATTATCAGAAAAACGCACCGGAAAATGAAATAAACACTACTTTTACCATTACATTACGACCCATATCTCCGGCACATGGAAACTTCCTGCGACAAATCCGGCCACGACCATCTCCATCCGGCAAAACCTCCTGCCATTCTTGTTGCAGAAGATGAAGAGGTAAATATCACCTTTATGCAACTCGCTCTGTCCAGGACCCATGCTCCGGTAATCCTTGCCAAAGATGGTGCCGAAGCCGTGGAATTGTGCAGAAACCACCCTGAAGTCGCACTGGTGCTGATGGATATCCGTATGCCCGAAATGGACGGATTGACAGCTACATCCAAAATCAGGGAATTCCGGCCCGACCTTCCCGTGTACGCCCTCACTGCCGGCGGCATGCTGGATGAAGAGCGCCGGATCCTGGCCGCGGGTTGTACAGGATTTCTCCCCAAACCGGTGAAAAAGGAGAAAATTCTGGCACTGGTGGCTCAATACCTGCCGGTTTCATAAACCTTTTTCCGCGCTTTTTCCCTTTCCGGCAACCATCTGCCGGCAGCGGAGCAAGGAGGAAAAAATGGCATACCGGCTATTGTGATCCCGTTCACAATTATTGCTACTTTTGCCGCAAATCTAACCCAATTGCTTCATCATGGAAAAAATACTGGTCATCGGATGTGCCGGTCAGATCGGATCGGAACTTACCCTGGAACTGAGAAAAATTTACGGTGATTCAAACGTCATTGCCACCGACATCCGTCCTGCCCCCCCCGATGTGGCCGGCTCCGGCCCGTTCGAAATCCTCGATGTGCTCGATGCATCCAAGCTTCAACTGATCCTGGAACATGAAAAGATAACCCAGATCTATCACCTGGCCGCCATTCTCTCCGGCAATGCGGAAAAACGGCCGCTTCCGTCGTGGGAGATCAATATGCGCAGCCTGATCAACGTTCTTGAACTGATGCGTGAACTCAAGATTCCGAAGCTTTTCTGGCCCTCCTCCATCGCTGTGTTCGGCCCCTCCACCCCGAGATTGGACACACCGCAGTTTACCATCATGGAACCCAATACGGTGTACGGTATCAGCAAACTGGCCGGAGAACGCTGGATCGAATATTATTACAACAAGTATGGCGTGGATACCCGCAGCCTTCGCTATCCCGGCCTTATCAGCTACAAAACCGAAGCCGGCGGCGGAACGACCGACTACGCCGTGGAGATCTTTTACGATGCCATCCGCCACGGAAAATATGAGTGTTTCCTGGGCCCCGATTCCACCCTGCCCATGATGTTCATGCCGGATGCCATCAAAGCAACCATTGAGGTCATGGAAGCCGACCCGGCGAACCTTACCCTCCGGTCATCCTATAACGTGGCGGGAATATGCTTCAACCCGGCAGAACTGGCCGCGGAGATCAAAAAACATATCCCGGAATTCGAGATCAGTTATAACCCCGACTTTCGCCAGGCTATCGCCGACTCCTGGCCGGCTTGTATCGACGATCGTGTTGCCCGTCGCGACTGGGGGCTGCATTATGAATATGACCTCCCGAAGATGACCGCAGTAATGCTTGAGGAAATCCGTAAAAAACTGGCCTGAGACGAAAAATCCGGTCAGGTTTTTTTCTTATTTTCGCCTGATGAAATCCGGGGACGGACCTTTCCCCCGGAGCGATTCAGTCCATGATGAACCCTGCAAGAAAATATATCAATGAAGACTGGGTTTCCGTGATGATCGCATCGGTGATCATTGCCCTCACCCTGCTGATCTACGAATGGGTCCCCACCCTTCCCATGCTGTTTAAAGCAAAAGATAACTGGAGCGGAGTGGAATTTCTGACGGGATTCCTCAGCAGGCCCAACCTTACCCGGATCCTCTACATCTTTCTTGTATTTGCTCTGCTGGCTTACCTGGGAGCCAGGCTTTCCGGCAAAGAAACAGGAAAGTTTTTCCTCTCCTTTTTCGGACTGGTCGTACTGGCTATCATCGCCCAGATAATATCCACCCATGCCTCGGTCAAAGCTATGAGCCTGGAAACGGTATTTTTCTCGGTACTGATCGGATTAGTGATCAGCAATACCATGTCTATTCCGGATTGGCTCAAACCTGCAATCCAAAGCGAATTCTATATAAAAATCGGACTGGTGCTCCTGGGAACTACCGTGCTGTTCAGCAATATTATGAAAGCCGGGGCACTTGGATTGGTTCAGGCCCTGGTGGTAGTAATATCGGTGTGGTACCTCGCCTACTGGATCGCCCGTAAACTAAAGGTAGACCAGGAACTCTCCACCATGCTGGCCTCTGCCGTCTCCATCTGCGGTGTGTCTGCGGCCATCGCCACCTGCGGAGCCATTAAAGGCGACAATAAAAAACTCTCTTATGTCATTTCACTCGTACTGATCGTCGCTATTCCCATGATGGTACTCATGCCATACCTCGCCAAATGGATGGGGCTGAGCCAGGAGGTCGCCGGGGCGTGGATCGGCGGTACCATCGACACCACAGGGGCTGTGGTGGCATCCGGTACCATTCTGGGCGATGTGGCACAAAAATATGCAGTGATCATCAAATCGGCCCAGAATGTCCTGCTGGGTCTGGCGGCATTCGCCATCAGCATTTACTGGAGTTACTCCGGAAAAGGCCGTTCTGACGAAAAACCTACCGCCCGGATCATCTGGGACCGCTTCCCGAAATTCGTACTGGGATTTGTCGCAGCCTCGCTGCTCTTCAGTTTCGTGATCGGAGAGACCGCCCTGAAACAAACAGGCGAAACCATCAAGGGTTACCAAAGCATCTGGTTCAGCCTCGCATTCGTGTGCATCGGGCTGGAAACCCGTTTCCGTGATTTCTTTACCCGCGAAAACAAACGTCCGTTGTACTCCTTCCTCACAGCGCAACTCGTTAATGTGATCATCACCCTCGGCGTCGCCTGGCTGCTCTTCCGCTGATGACCGGTAGTAAGTGGTTCCTTTTTGATACTTTTGCAAAAATTTTGAACAATGAACTTTATTGAAGAACTCCGCTGGCGCGGAATGATCCATGATGTAATGCCAGGCACCGAAGAGCAGCTTCAGCGTGAAATGACCACGGCCTACATCGGTTATGATCCCACCAGCGACTCCCTTCATATCGGCAACCTTGCCACCATCATGATGCTGGTCCATTTCCAGCGGGCCGGCCATAAACCTATTGCTCTGGTCGGAGGTGCCACCGGCATGATCGGCGATCCTTCAGGTAAATCGGAAGAACGAAACCTGCTCGACGAAGAGGTTTTGCGCCATAACCAGGCCGCGATCCGGAAGCAACTGGAGAAATTTCTCGATTTCGGTTGCGGGGCCAATTCAGCCGAAATGGTCAACAACTACGACTGGATGAAAGAGTTTTCGTTCCTCGGCTTCCTGCGTGACGTAGGTAAACACCTTACCGTCAACTATATGATTGCTAAGGATTCAGTAAAAAAAAGGATGGAGTCGGGTAGTGGGATTTCCTTCACCGAGTTCACCTACCAACTGGTCCAGGGATACGATTTTTGTCATTTGTACGAAAAGAAAAATGTGCGGCTCCAGATGGGCGGTTCCGACCAATGGGGCAATATCGTGACCGGTACTGAACTGATCCGCCGTAAACTGGGCGGTGAGGCATTTGCCCTCACCTGCCCCCTCATCACCCGCGCCGATGGCGGCAAATTCGGCAAATCGGAATCGGGTAATGTCTGGCTTGACCCGGAAAAGACCTCTCCATACCAGTTTTATCAATTCTGGTTCAATACCAGCGATGCCGACGCAGCCGAATACATTCGGAAATTTACCCTTCTCTCTGCGGAGGAGATCGATGACCTGGTCAGACAACATGCCGGGGCCCCCCACCTCAGGATACTCCAGAAGGCGCTTGCCGAAGATATTACCATCCGCGTCCACTCCCGGGAAGAGCTGCAGTCGGCCCTCGAAGCCACCGAGATCCTTTTCGGGAAAGGCACCACTGAAAAACTCCGGTCGCTGCCTGAAAATATTCTTTTATCGGCTTTTGAAGGAGTCCCGCAATGCGAAATGTCAAGGGATGATGTGCAAAGATCGGTCGGCATCATTGAATTCCTCACCGACAGTACCCGCATCTTCAACTCCAAAAGCGAAGTGCGGCGGATGCTGAAAGAGGGCTGCATCCAGGTCAACAAATCCAAAGTTGATGAGTCATCCCTTATCGATGAGCAATTTCTCCTCAACGGGAAATACCTGCTGGTGCAAAAAGGGAGGAAAAACTACTACCTGGTCAGAGTGGGATAACCGGCACCCGGCAGGCTACTTCCCGGGTATCATGAATTGACGGTCGTCGAGGGGTTCGTTGTATTTCACCGATTCAATCTGCAGTGAATTGTATGGTTGTCCGTCAAAATATGTGTCCTGAACAAAAGCCACCGGTATCCCGTCCACTTTGCGATAATCCCTGAAATAAATCTCCATGGTGGCCTCCTTTCCTCTGACCATCCGGTGATAAAGCCGTTTGACGAGAAAATAGCCGGTTTGTCCGATGAAAAGGAACTCGTGGCTCCCATCCGGTTTGGTCAATTTTAATTTCCAGGCGGTCTGGTTGTCCACCGTATCGATCCCGTCTGGCTCCACCTTAAAACCTTTTTCTTTCCATCGATGCAACACCCCGTCAAAGTCGGCGCGGATTTTCATATCATTGGCCCTGTCGCCGCTTAAAATCTGCGGTTTCGTACTGCCCGTCCACGGCATAGTCATCCAGGCAGTGTCGCCGTCATAACCCTGATAAGTAGTCATATCCATGACATCATATTCCATGATATAAAGGTCAGGGCGTTTACGCAGGATCTTTACCGGCATGGCATCCTGCTGGATCATCAGTCCGCGGATCTCCATGGTATTGATCTTACTGAAGATTTCCATCTCCATGGCCCGGAAGTGGGCGGAGAGGATATCCTCCGTTACCGGTTCCTGGGCCACGGTTTTCAGGCCGGCCAACAGGATCAACAGACAATATATTGGTTTCATCGCAAATGAATTTTCAGTTCCCGACTGTCTTTCCTTTTTTTATTTTCCGATCCGGTAAGCCAGCACGGCTTTACCGTGCCTTACGTATAAGATTCCGTCGCTGATCACCGGATGTGCGAAGTGCGCCTTGGTACCCCTGGTGATCCGGAATGTGCTGACCTGCTCCATCGAAGGGCCTTTGGGCCGGAAAAGGCCCATCATCCCTTTTTCATTGTAAAGATACAGCATTCCTTCAGCAGAAATGACCGATCCGCGGTCAAATTTTACGGAATCGGTAATTGCCCCGGTTTGAGTATCTACAGTGTAATATTGCCGCTTTTCGTAGCCTGAAGTGTACAGATGATCATTCAGTTTGATGAAACCTCCGAAAATGTTATCGCACCTTTTGTTGGCCCAGACTTCCGTTACCTGTGTTCCGTCGTCGGAGAGTTTCAGTTTGAACGCTCCGTTTCCGTTTCCGGCCACGCAATAGATGTGCCCGTTTTCATACAGCGGTGTATTGCACTGGCAATCGACCTCTTCACCTTCCTGCCTGTAACTCCATAATAACTTCCCGTCCCGTGTGTCGATCCCGATCAGGTGGGTTTTGGAAAAAGTGACCAGGATATTCCGTTGCGGGAGCCTGATGATGACAGGGGAACAATAGGCTGCCATCTCACCTGTCCCTTTGCTGATCCATTGTATCCGGCCTGTAAAGCGGTCAAGCGCTACTACATTGGTGTCCTGCCCTCCGGGCATGCAATACAGGATGTCGCCGTCGGTGATCACCGATTCCGAATAACCAAAACGGGGAACCGGGCCATGAAAATCGGTAGTGAGGTCGAAAGACCACCGTTCTTTGCCTGTTGCGGTTTCAAAGCAGGCGAGTTTCCCCAGCCCGGCGGTTACATATACCAGATCTCCGACAACGGTAGGAGTTGACCGGGAGCCCGGGTAATTTCGTGTCCATTCGGCACCGATGGGTGATTTCCAGCGCAGTTTACCCTGATGATCCAGGGCAAACAGGTAACTGACCGTGTCCACCTCCCCATTTACATAAATACCCTGACGGGTGATGGCCATACTGCCATATCCGTTTCCGGTTTCAACCGATTCCCAAAGGAATTCCGGTCCCTCCGGCGGCCATGCCTGGAGCAGGTTGGTGGCCGTATAGACACCGCTGCGGTCTATGCCGCGCCATTGAAGGATATCCTGGGCTCCGGCGTGCCGGAGAAGAGCAGCACCCGTGAGAACGAACATTAAGATTCTCAATTTCATATTCAGGGATTCAGGTTAACAACTTTCAAATTTAATGCTGTAAGCTCCCCTCCCCACCAATTATCGTTAAAACACGTGAATTACTTGATGAACATCGCCCCTTTACACCATCATGCCGTCAGGTGGAAGTTCCCGTTTTTTCCTATACCTTTGCCTCCGGCATCATTCGTTCCATTTTCTTCCCGATTTCATGAACATCCACAAACTTAATCCCATTTTTCGTCCCCAGAGGATCGTGCTGACAGGGGTTTCCACGAATCCTAACAGTGTCAGCGGCAAAGTATTGATCAACCTGGTGAGCGGAGGTTTCCGGGGCGTGGTCTATCCGGTGAACCCGGATCATGAGGCGGTGATGGGAATTCCCTGTTATCCGGATATAGCCTCACTCCCAAAAACTCCCGATCTGGCGCTGATCTGCTCCCCGGCCGAAAAGGTGCCAGACGCTGTTCGAGCCTGCGGAGAGAAGGGGGTCAGGGGAATCATCATCCTTTCGGCAGGATTCAGGGAGACCGGTGAAGAAGGAATGGAACTGGAAAAGCAGATCCGTCAGGTGATGCTGCAATTTGACGGGATGCGCATCATCGGCCCCAACTGCCTCGGGATCATTGTTCCGGGAATCAACCTCAATGCCTCGTTTGCCGCCCATACGCCGAAAGCCGGAAATATTGCCTTCATCTCCCAGTCCGGAGCGTTGTGCACCTCGGTACTCGATTGGGCCATCGACGGTAAAATCGGTTTTTCACGGTTTGTGTCGATCGGCAACAGCCTGGATGTGGAGTTTGGCGACCTGATCGATTATTTCGGGGAGGATGAACAGACCAGGTGTATCATTCTCTATGTGGAATCGATTGGTAATCCAAGGAAATTCATGACCGCAGCCAGGGCATTTGCACGAAAGAAGCCGATCATCGTCTATAAAGCGGGCCGTTTCCCCGAATCGGCCCGGGTGGCCGCTTCCCATACCGGAGCCATGGCTTCGGAAGATGCCGTGTACGACGCAGCTTTTCAGCGTGCCGGCCTGGCCAGGGTCTATGAGATCGGCGATATTTTTTCCGTAGCAGAACTGATCGGCCGGAACAGGTTTCCCAAAGGCCCAAGGCTGGGGATCATAACCAATGCCGGCGGTCCGGGCGTAATGGCCACCGATGCCCTGATTGCCTCCAATGGTGAACTGGCAATATTATCGGAACGAACCATGGCCCTGCTGAATGAAAATCTGCCTGAATACTGGTCACACGGTAACCCTGTTGATGTACTGGGCGATGCCCGTGCTAAAAGGATCGCCAAAGCCACACAGATCGTCCTTGAAGATGAAGGGGTAGATGCTGTGCTGGTCATCCTGACACCGCAGGCTATGACCAATCCCGATCAGACAGCAAGGGAGATCTCCGCACTGGTGTCCGGCACCGGAAAACCTATACTGGCCGCCTGGCTGGGAGGCCACAGCATGCATGACGCCGACGACATCCTGGTCGAAAACGGTATTCCTTCCTACAAGACCCCGGAACAGGCCATTCGCGCTTTCATGACCCTGGTGGAATACAGCCGTAACCTGACCACTTTGTACGAGACCCCGCGGGATATTCCGGTGGAGTTTACACTCGACCGGGATCAACTCCGGGAACAGTTCGACGAGATTGTCCGGAACAGCGACGATATCCTTCCCGAAAATATTTCCAAAACGATCCTGGCTTCTTACGGGATCAATACTACCGTTCCTTTTTTCGCTGCGAACGCGGAAGAAGCGGTGCGCCATGCGGAGAAGATCGGTTATCCGGTTGTGCTGAAGATAGTTTCACCGCAGATTACCCATAAAACCGATGTGGGCGGGGTGCAACTCGATCTGGCAGATGCCGGGATGGTCAGGGCTGCCTATCAAAGAATCATGGCCTCGGTGTTGAAAAAAGCGCCGGCAGCCAGGGTGGAAGGTGTCACGGTGCAACGGATGGTATCGGGCAAGGATGCAGTAGAGATGATCCTGGGGATCAAAAAAGACCCGGTCTTCGGAACGGTATTGTTGACCGGAATGGGAGGAACAGCGGCAGAACTCTTCGGCGATCGCGCACTGGGATTTCCTCCGCTCAACGAACGGCTGGCACGAAGGATGATCGAATCACTGAAGATTTATCCGCTTCTGAGAGGGTACAGGGGCGCTCCGGCCAAGAATACCGAAGCACTCATCGGGGCACTGATCCGATTGTCGTATCTCGCTGCCGATTTCCCGGGAATCAAAGAACTCGACATCAATCCTCTGCTGGTTACATCCGGTGAAGTGATCGCCCTCGATGCCCGCATCGTGATCGACAGGCATACGGAAACTTCTTCCCGGGATCCCTATGCCCATCTGGCCCTTCATCCCTATCCCGAGAAATTCGTCCGGCATGCCAGGCTTCAGGACGGAACCGGCGTGGTGCTCCGTCCGATCAAACCCGAAGATGAACCTTTTTGGCTGGAAATGCTCGGATCATGCTCAAAAGAATCCCTCTACAACCGCTTCCGCTATTTTTTCCACTGGCAGTCGCATGAAGTGGCCACACGGTATTGCTACATCGATTACGACCGCGAAATAGCGATCGTGGCAGAGATCAGCGACGGAGCCACAAAAAAGCTGGCCGGCGTGGGGCGGCTGATCTCTGATCCCGATCATGAAACGGTGGAGTATGCCATCCTTATCGTGGATGCATGGCAACAAAAAGATCTTGGAAACCTGATCACCGATTTTTGCATGGAGATCGCCTCGCAGGGAAAACATAAAAAAATGGTGGCGCAAACTACCACCGATAATGAGCGTATGATCGCCGTTTTCCGAAAACGGGGCTTCGAAATCCGGTTCAACGACAAAGACGCCACCGTCGATGTCTCAAAATATTTATAAGCAAATACCGTTGTATTCACATTAAATCAATTCTGCGCTAATGAAACAGATCAAACTGACAGCATGGCTTGTGGTACTGGTCATCATGGGATCGTGTGCGGTCTCCCATCCGAATGAAAAGATCATCGTCGGGACCTGGCGTCCCGTAAAAGTTGAAAAGGTAGTAGATTCCTCCGCACTGGAAGCGGCGGCCACAATAAATCCGACGGCGGCCAGCAGGCCCGCGGGAGCAAAGCCGGGCGAAGCACGTCCCGCACGGGGCGGAGATGGCGGAAGCCGCAAAGAGGCCGAACTCAACCGGTTGCTGCAACTGGAACAACGGTCGACCATGGAGATCTACCCTGATAAAACAGCCGTGAAGAATTTTCATCATAAACCCATCAATGCCACCTGGAAAATGAAGGGCAAGGGAAAGAAAATTCTGGCAAAAAATGTGGAGACCAAACACACTTTCGTGATCGAAATCCTCGAAATCAGCAAGGAACGAATGGTCGTACTGCAACACACCCCCGCCGGCGATCTCAAAATAGAATATGAACGGCAATTCGATGCCAACTGAACCTCCCCGTAATCATCTGTTTTTTTATTTAGAATTAGAATAATTTAATTTGATTTTTTATTTTTGCTGCTGAAACTAAAAATCAGCTACAAAGATGAAAAAACGTAACACATTATTCCTTCTGGCAGCTTTTGCCATTTCAGTGATGATCTCCTCCTGCGCCAAAGACAAAGTTGAGGAGGCAGTACCCACCCAGGAACCCACGCCAACCGCCAATAGCAACTTCTCTTTCAGTGATGGGCACGGGGTACTGGCAGCAGTAAAATCGGTTTCTTATACAACAGTGGCAGGTTATACCGTTCCGGTGGAGACCAATACGGCCGTGGCAGTGTTTTCCGCGAATCCTGGCACTACCGCCTATGCCGATGCAGGAGCAGTGCAACTGAACGGCAAAGAGCTAACCAAACAATCGAACAACTCGTACGTCTATCAGAATTTTACCAACCCGCTCATGCTCAGTCAGGTATCATGGACAGTCGCAGGGACCAGCGCCGTACCATCGATCAACTACACCCATAACAAGCCAATGCCTTCCTATTCGGGATATGACGCCCTTCCAACCACCATCACCCGGAATAACGGGCTGACAGTTGGCCTTGGCAATGCCGTTTCAGGGGCCGATTCGGTTTATGTGATCGTGACCGGCGATAGTGAAGGCCAGTATTTATTGAAAAGATTCGGAGGGACTGCAACACAGGCCGTATTCTCCGCATCGGAACTGTCTGGCCTGACGGCCGGAAACACTGGTCTGCTGCAGGTGGTTCCCTGGAACTACACCTCGGTGGAATTCAGTGGCAAAAAAGTCTATTTCGTGAATGAAACCGCCTACAGTAAAATCGGTGTCACCATTAACTAACCCTGCCCCTGCTTCAAAGAATGACCATCCAGTTTTTCCATCATATGGCGAACGATCCGGGTTGCCTCGTCACGGAGTTTCTCCGGTGCGATGATCTCAACCCGGTCGCCATATGAGAGGATCTCCTGAATCAGGTCATAAGTAACATACAATTTCAGGGAAATCCTCAGTTCCTTTTCATTATCGGTAATGATCTGCTGAGATTCATGAAGGGGATAACTCCTGACGTATTTTCCCTGCTCTGCATCAAACGACAGAATGATTTTTTCCGGCCGTTCATCATCCGGGTTGATGACACCGAAGCAGTACCTGAAATGACGGTTGACGTCGAATCCTTCCGGAAAATCAAACCTGCCGGGGGTAAGCTGGAAATCCTGTACCCTGTCCAGCCCAAAGGTTTTGATCCGCTTGTCCTCCCGGTCTTTGGCCACCAGGTACCATCGCCCCCGTGACTCTTTGAGCCCGTAAGGGGCAACGTCGCGGGTAGTAGATTCGTCACCGTCGTATTTACGATGTGTCAGCCTTAAAACGATCCGGTTGCGTATGGCGTGGATCATACCGTGCAGGTGATGGGTCCCCTGTGCCTTTCTTTTTTCAAACCAGAGAAATTTTACAATATCACCGGCCATGCGAAGGGTATTGATGGTATCCAGCGACTCCAGCATCCGGTTATTAAAGTCTGATTGCTCATCTTCGGCGATAAAATATACCTTCCTTGAAAAATCGTAAGAAATGGCCACATGGAAGATCCGGGAAATGTCCTGAATATCGCGTTGAAACGTACGGATGGTGATGTTTGCGGGCCGGTCGATCTCCGCTGACTCTTCCCTTATGTATTCAGCCAGTTCGGCGAATGTAGCTGAACCTGTGCTTCGTAACTTCCGGATAACCGTAAGATACCGGAAAATATAATCCTGCTTTGCCATAATTTGATGCTGTGGTTACCGGAAATTTTATGCTTCCGCCTGTAAAGATAGCTTTTTGTGATAACCAGGCACAGCGACCGATATCACCCGTTTTAACCATAACCTCCCGGGGATCCGTTTCCATATCTGCTCCGATTCGTCATAAAACCACTCATTTTCATCCTGGTTCCAATCCTCCGGCTCCTTCCACATTTCATTGATCTCATTGTTCTTCCTTTCAGGTTTCATAATCGCTTTTCATTATGGTTGATGATGCGAAATTAAAACCCAAGTACGACAATATGTGTCGTGGTTAAAAAATCTCTAGAAAAAATACCGGATCACGAAAAATTCAGGCGCAGGGTCAACGGTGAATCAGCTGCACACCAAGATTTAGCTGTGCATAAAAGCATTGATAGCCTTTTCGCTATCTGGGAATTTTTATCTTCTGGCCCACCTGGATCCTGGAATGGTTTTTTAGTTTGTTCAACGCTTTGATCTGGGAAACCGTTACATCGTGCTTGTCGGCAATTTCCCATAAAGTATCACCGGAACGGATTGTGTACCAGATATACTTTCCACCGCTGTTGCCTGATCCGGACGCGGATTTTGCTGCCAGGGCGGAGCGTTGCGCGATGGTTGTACCCGCGGGCATGGAAACTTTGAGTTTTTGCCCGACCAGGATATTGGTGGTAGTGAGGTTATTCCAACGGGTCAGGTCATTGATGGTACATTTATACCTGTTGGCGATCAGGCCAAGGCTCTCTCCCTTTTTCACGACATGAACGGTGGTTCTTGCTTCGGGCGGCGTTACTTCGGTCACCGTTCCGGAGGCTGTGGCTTCCATCTCCGGGCCTGAAGCGGAGGAATCGGCGGCAGTTACGCTGTCTGGTTTCTGGATTTGCGGAACATAGGTACTGGCGATGTTTTCCTTAGGCTTTTGCCGCGAGACTTTCGTATATACGAGCAACTTTCGCTTCGGTTTCAGGTGATTGCTTTTGCCGAGGCCATTCAGGTTTCGGAGTTCGGATACGGTCATGCCGAATTTCTTTGCCACCGACGAAGGTGTTTCACCGCTTTTCACAGTGTAAAACTCCGTTTCGCGATAGTTTTTCCATATCTGCTTTTCGAGCGAATCGGTCATCAGACCCTCCCGGGTACGATAAGCATACAATGCCTGTTCATTGTTGATGAAGTTTCCGATGTCCTTCTTCCTCAATCTCAATTTATAAGGATTTTCAACCGTTGCCGGGATCATCTTCTGCTTAAAGGCAGGATTCAGGAAAACGATCTCATCCATCGGAATGTTGAGCATTTCGGATATCTGGGCAAAGGAGAGCGGGCGGGTGACAGTCACCGTATCCACTTCATAATAGAGGATCCCCGGATCAACCGGAAAGATCTTGTGGTCGTTGGCGTAAGTCATGACATAACTGGCGGCGATAAAGGCGGGCACATAGGAGGCTGTTTCCCTGGGAAGGTATTTCTGGATAGCCCAGAAGTTCTTGATCCCGCCTGAACGGCGGATCGCCTTGTTGACATTTCCGGCACCCGAATTATAGGCAGCCAGCGCCAATGACCAGTTACCATAGATATCATACAAATCCTGCAGGTGTTCACAGGCGGCAATGGTCGATTTGTAGGGATCATACCGGTCATCCACATAGGTACTCAGTTTCAATCCATAAACTTTTCCGGTTCCATACATAAACTGCCACAGCCCCTTCGCCCCGGCATGCGAACTGGCTACCGGGTTGAGCGCCGATTCGATTACAGCAAGATATTTGAGTTCCAGCGGCATATTATACTTATCAAGCTGCTCCTCGAAAAGAGGGAAATAGATCTGTGACAAACCCAGGATCCTGGCGGTGAGTTTGCGTTTCCGCACCGCATAAAGGTCGATAAATTGCTTGACCTCCGGGTTGAAGACATATTCAAACGGGCTCTGGTCGTTCATCAGTGCAAGCCTTTCACGGTATACAGAATCGGGAAAAGAGGGGATCTCCGTATCAGTATAGTTGCTCCAGTTCTGGTACTGTTCCGCGTTGGGGAACATGGCATCCTTGAATATCTTGAGGCTGGCCAGGCTGTCGAGCATGATCACCACCGGATCATCTTCCACGATCACGGGGGTACGATAGGCAGAGTCGGGACGGATGGGTACCTGGGTAAAGGACCCCATAGGGATGAGCAAAAGAAAAGGGAGAAAAAACTTCAACATTGGGTCACGAATGCTTGGAATCAATCATTTCATTAACTGCAAAGATAGGATTTTATTTTAAAACAGTACCTTTGCCGTTAAATCCTGCACAATGAAACACCTGTTACCACTGGCTTTTATTCTTTTAACAACGATTGCATCTTTTGCACAGGAAACCCTGTTTGAGACCAGTCCTTTGCTTCGTCATGAGATGACCCCGGAGGAGTGGCTCCGGCGGGGAGAGATCGGCCGAGGTTTTGTCGAAACCGATCCTCCAGTGGCCCCGGCCCGGAATATCGCCGAGTTTGAACGCATGCACGGCGTGCTGATCCGGTATCCCTTCGGCATTCCTGTTTCCCTGATAAAGGAGATGGCGACCGATGCCCATGTGACTACCATTGTGGCGTCACAATCACAGCAAAATACAGTTATAAACCAGTATGTGGCCAACGGGGTGGATACCAGTCATTGTGATTTTCTGATCGCCGCATCCAACAGTTACTGGACCCGTGATTTCGGCCCCTGGTTCGGAACAGACAGTTCAGGACAAGTGGGAATTATAGATTTTCCTTACAACCGGCCCCGCCCTGCAGATGATGAGATCCCCAAACTCTTCGCCACCATGATGGGTCTTCCCTGGTACGGCATGAATGTGATCCATACAGGTGGCAACTATATGTGCGACGGCCACGGGGTTGGCTCCTCCACCGACCTGGTCTATGTTGAAAATCCATCCCAGACATCCGCTCAGGTTGATGAAAAGATGAACCAATATCTCGGCATCACCAACCATCAGGTAGTACCCGATCCCAACATCTCCTCCACCATCGACCATATCGATTGCTGGGCTAAATTCCTGGCGCCCGATAAAATCCTCATCCGAAAAACCCTGCCCACGGATCCGGAATACAGCGCGCTGGAATCCGCGGCAGCCTACTGGGCTACCCAGGTCTCCTCCTATGGCTACCCCTACAAGGTTTTCCGGGTAATGACCCCTTCAGATCAACCCTATTCCAACTCCGTTATCCTGAACAACAAGGTGCTGGTGCCATTCATGAACAGTGCATGGGACGACAGCGCCAAAGCGGTCTATGAAGCGGCCATGCCGGGATATGAGGTCATCGGATTCCTTGGTAATCCTTCCACCCCCTGGCTTTCCACAGATGCCCTGCACTGCAGGGTCATGGGGGTGGCCGATCCCGGATTGCTCCGCATCACCCATCTGCCCCTCTTTGGAAACCAGCCGGCAGAATACGCCTGTTCAATCAATGCGGAGATCATCGCCTCCAGCATGCAACCGGTTACCGATGATTCCGTCCGTATCTTCTACCGGGTCAACGGAGGTACATGGCAGGCAACCGGAATGCAGCATACCGATGGCAGGCACTATGCCGGCACGATACCCGCCCAGCCGGCTGGCAGTGAAGTGGAGTATTATCTCACGGCAGCCGATGCTTCAGGTCGTACCGAAACCATGCCCTTAATCGGGGCCGCCGACCCATTCCGCTATAACACTATCTATACCAACCTCACCCCGGTCCCCGATACCCTTTGGTTCCGGACCCTGGAGGATTGCGGTCTGGGTAAGACCACCCACCTGATCAACCAGACAGCCTCACCGCTCAGTCTCACCTTTATGCAGGAAACCGGGTACAACACCCCCTGGTATGTCGATTCCCTCTCCGTGTTCTCCCTCCCTGCACAGGTACCTCCCGGCAGTGATGTTTCGGTGCTGGTGAAGCTTCCGATCCTGCTGGCTCCTGTGGCCGATACCATCTGGGTGGCCGACACCATGCACTTCACGACCAACGCCGGCAACTATCACCTCACCGTGATGGTCAACCATGACCTGCTGACCTCCCTGCAGGGATCTTCAGGTTCGCTCCTATCGGGTGAACCCTGGCCAAACCCTTTCCGGGAAATCCTGAGCATTCCGATTCAGTTATATAGTAAGCAGCGTGCAGTGCTGCAGATTTACGACCTTCAGGGCAGGGAGATTATGTCCCTTCCCGTCAACGATGCCGTGGCAGGAAAACAGACTATCCTCTGGAACGGGCTGGACCGCAATGGCCGGGTAATCTCCGCCGGAATCTATCTCCTTCGGATCACTTCGGACAACAGGACTTTGGTCAAAAAAATTGTAAAAAGCGGGAATTAGCCTTTCTAAACGCACTCTCAGATCAACAGGATCATTAAGTACTGAAAAGGCGTTGCCTTGCTCCTGAAATTTCCTTTCCGGAAGCGCATGTCGGGAGAGAACGGCAATCGATCCACACCGTCAGGTCAGGCCACCTGCCCGTCTTCGAGTACGATGACGCGGCGGGCTTTGTTGACGACGCGCTGATCATGGGTCGAGAAGATAAAGGTTGCCTGCGACGAAGCATTGAGTTGCTCCATGATATCCAGCAAATTGCGTGTGGAAACCGAGTCCAGGTTAGCCGTGGGTTCATCGGCCAGGATATATCGCGGGCCTGAAGCCAGCGCCCTCGCAACCGCCACCCTTTGCTGCTGCCCCCCGGAGAGTTTACCGGGCCGGCTGTGAAGGCGGTCGCCAAGCCCAACAGCCCTGAGAAGTTCGGTAGCCCGTTGCTGACGAATATTTTTTTCCACTCCCTGCAGATGGAGAATGAATTCCACATTTTCCAGCGCCGTCAGTACCGGAATAAGGTTATACGACTGAAACACGAAGCCGATGTTGCGCATCCGGAAATCGATCATTTGTCTTCCCGACAGCCGTGTGATATCCTGGTCGCCGATCATGATCTTTCCGCTGTCTGGCTGGTCGAGCCCTCCGATCATGTTGAGCAGGGTTGTCTTTCCCGAACCCGAGGGTCCGACAATAGCCGTAAATTCTCCTTTGGAGAAGGTGAGGTTGATATTCTTCAGCGCTGCCACCTCCACTTCGGAGTCGTGGTACGATTTGGAAAGGTTCTCAATCGATATGATGGTCATGGTTTCCATTATTCATTACGGATGGCTAAGGCGGGGTTCAGGCGGAGCGCACGGCGCGCGGGATAGATCGATGCTGCAATACCGGTGATGATCACCATCAGGGTGATGTTGATGAAAAACAGGGTGTCAAGCGAGGGATAGAGCATGGAACTGTATCCCATCTTTTCAAACCCTTCGGAAAAGGAACCCAGGTCGATCCCTGTATGACCGGTCCAGGCAATCAGCCCGATACTCAGCACCATTCCTGTCAGGCCTCCGGTAAGGGACAGGAATACCGATTCGAGCATGATCATGGTAAAGATCCGCCGCCGGTTCATACCAATGGCTGCCAGCATTCCCAGTTCGCGTGTTCGTTCCAGGATCGACATCAGCATGGTGTTGACAATACCGAAACCCAGCGCCAGCAAAATGATTCCCATAAAGAGATAGAGCCACAGATCGAGCAGGTTGTGCATCATGCCGAGGATCGGATCGAGCTCCTTCCAGTCCCTGACCAGCACTCCAGGAAACCTGGCTTTCAGGTTGTTCTTCAGCAGATCGGAGGAGTTTTCATCCCGGAGCCGGATGGCAATTTCGTGTACCGTACCCGGTTCAGCGCCCAGCAATGGAATAATGGCTTCCCGGGTAATGAAAATGTTCATCTCATCGAACACCGAATTGTTGGTCCTGTATATGCCGGCGATCCGGAAGGCAGCGCCGGTCAGGTTTCCCTGCATATCCTGGAAAGTAAGGACAATTTTGGACCGGATCCTGACCTTCAGTTTTTTTGCGAGGGAAGCGCCGATCACTACCGGAATTCCTTTCCCCTCCCCGAACCAGTTTCCGGCCGAATCGGGTATAAGGGTATAAAGGTCGGTTACCAGTTTCTCCTTTCCCGGATCAACCCCCGATACCATTACTCCGGAACCGGCAGCAGCACTGGAGGCCATGGCCATGAACCTGATCCGGGGCGACCAGGAACGGACCGCGGGGGCACTGTCGAGAAAAACTGCCAAACTGTTGCTGTCTGCATGAAAGAAGAACCGGATATCTTTATCTTCAATATATTCAGGATGATGGATCTGCAGGTTGGCCGTTTCCCGGCTGATAGCCTCCCTCAGCCGTTGGTTGCTGGTTCCCTGCATGACCGCAGCCGAAAAAATTCCGCCTGTCATGCCGAGGGCGATCGAAATGAGCACCACCAGGCTCCTGGCACGGTTTCGCCAGATATTTTTCCAGGCTATGGCAACGATCATGTTCATGGCTCAATGACGAAGTGATTGCATAACATTCAGCCGACGGATGCGCATCACGGGCAACAGCATCAGCAGGATAAGGATCGTGAGCACCACCAGCGACTGGGCTGCGAAAAAGGAGTATTCCCATGCAGTTGGCATCAGGGGTTCAAATCCCATGCTGATGACCGAATCGGCCATCTCACCGGTCAGTCGTATCGGAAATGCATGATAATACCAGATGGGAGGGATGGCGGCCAAAATACCGGCTGATAATCCGATGGATCCAAGCAGGAGCATCTCCGTCACCACAATCAGGATCAACCGGCTTTTCTGCATGCCGATGGCGATCATCATGCCAAATTCTCTCCGGCGTTCATTCAGCATCATCAGCATGGTGCCGAAAACACCAAAACCCACGATCATATAAAGAATACCCAGCATGATAAGGCCGCTGGCGCTGTCGGCTTTGATCTGCTGTACAACATCCGGCATCATCTCTTCCCAGGTCATAACTTCATATACTGCAGGATCAGTCAGTTCTTTCACCGTGGCAGCAGCGCCGGGGCTTTCTGACGGATCCGCGACATTGAAGGCCAGTGAAGTCAGCATGGCCGGTGCGCTGAAAAGTTCCCGGGCGGCCGTTAGTGACAGGTAAATCATGCGTCCGTCCAGTTCCGGGGAAGGGAAGGCGACGATGCCCCTGACGGGAAAGACGCCGGCTGCACTGACGCCCTGGTAGCCCTGGCCAATGATCACCACGGAGTCGCCGATGCCGATCTTCAGGTAGGAGGCCAGTTGGCGGCTGACCAGCGCGCCATTTTCTCCTTCCCGGAGGTAATTTCCGGAGATGACTTTCCGGCGGAGCGAGGTGAGGCTGTTTTCCGAGCGCGGTTCGATACCGGTGACCAGCGCCCCTTTGGTCCGGTTACCGGAGGAAGCCAGGGCAAATGACTCCAGCCGGCCGGTGAAACCACTGATTTCAGGGCATTTCCGAAGCTTGTCCATCAGCGCCTGTTCGCTTTCAAAAGCGTTGTTCAGGGTCTGGTCACCCCAGTAACCTTTGGCATGGACCTGAAAGTACCAGGAAAATGCGTGAACGATATTGTTGACCATCAATTCGTAACTCCCGAGCTGGAAAGCACGCATGATCAGGGCGAACCAGATGGCAAAAAAGACCGAAGCGGCTGTGATCAGGGTACGCCGTTTGTTTCGCCAGAGGTTACGCCAGGCTATTCGGAGGATATTCATGGCAAACTAACGGAGTTTTTTCATCTGCTGCTGGGAAAAAAATGCATTCTCCAGCGGGATGTTGAATTTTGCGGAGAGGATCTTCACAATGGTACGCTGGCTTGGTTTATCCTTGGGAATGATCTCGAAGCGGGTAGGGATTTTCCGGTCGTGCATCTGCCGGATATCGGAAAGCAGGTGGGTCTTGACCGGCAGGTTATCTTCATCAAAATAGACCGCTTTAAGGGTATAAAATGCCTCTTTACTGATCCAGAGATGAATTTTTCCCCATACAACAGCGGCGGTTTCCAGCGGGATTAGTTCGATTTGGAGGCAATGGTATCCGGCGATCACTTCCTGCCCGATGATCCGGTGGGTATAGTCCTGAACAATGGACGACTCTTTCAGTATGTCGTCGTTGGTGTAATCCGATCCCATCCATCCCTGCGACATCATCGAAGGAGGAAGTTTGATCATGCGGTTGATGGTGGGATTCCAGCTCCACATGTCATTTTTCAGTTTGAGGAATGATTGGCCCTGTTCCCGGGCAGGTGCGGTGATCAGGGTCATGGAGAGGTCGCGGCCTTTACTCCAGCTTCGGAAGGCAACTGAGCGCTGCCAGGATGGCCTTACGATGGTCATCTCCATGTCGGTAACGCTGCTTACCCCCTGCATCAGGTCATCGGCACGCCTGACGATCTCCCGGGCATCCTGTGCGGCCAGCGGCAGGCTGGTGATGAGGATCAACATCAGCATGATCTCGCGGAATGCGGCAAAAGATGATGTACCGGCGGTCTTCATAGGGAAGAAAGGAAAAGGTCTGATTTCCGGTGTAAAAGTAATCAATAATACCGGAAAAGATCATGGTTTACTTATACTCCCTGAAGAGAAACATTATAATGCAGGGTGGTGGCCTGACCGTGATAAAAAAGTTCCGATTGCCTGTGTTTCAAGGAATAAATGCGATTAAGTATAAAATTTATCCCCGATTTGTTTGTACATTCATTTTCCATTGTATCTTTACATCTCAAACTTAACATATGACTGAACAGTCTGATTATCTGATCATAGGCGCAGGTATTATTGGCCTTGCCATTGCCCGTGAGTTGCGGAACCGGTTTCCGGGGAGATCCATTACCATCATTGAAAAGGAACCGGATGTGGCTTATCACAGCAGCGGAAGGAACAGCGGTGTACTGCATGCGGGTTTTTACTATTCAGCCGACTCACTGAAAGCCAGGTTCACGCGCGACGGTAATTTTGAGATGAAGGAGTTTTGCAGAGGCAAGGGGCTTCGGCTTAACGAAAATCAGAAGGTAGTGGTAGCCAAAGATGAATCGGAACTGGAGCCCTTGTATGAACTGGATCGGCGCGGCAAGCGAAACGGAGTAGAAGTAAAGATCATCACTGAACAGGAGATGAAGGAGATCGACCCGAATGCCAAAACCCATCGTTTCGCGCTCTATTCGCCCAATACAGCCACTGTAGACCCTACTGAGGTCAATAAAGCCATCCGCGACGAATTGCTGGCCTCAGGCGTGAAGATCCTGTTCAGCCAGGGGTATAAACGAAGGGTGGACGGCAACACGGTTGAAACCACGGCAGGTACCATCCTCTCTGCCGGTCGGCTGATCAATACAGCCGGATTGTATGCCGATAAAATTGCCCGTGATTTTGGTTTTTCCGACCATTACACCATCATCCCGTTCAAGGGGATCTACCTGAAATACACCAAAAAAGACAAACCGATCCGGACCAATATCTATCCGGTACCTAACCTCAAAAATCCTTTTCTGGGGGTTCATTATACCATCACCGTGGACGGAACGATCAAGATCGGGCCCACCTCTATCCCCGCCTTCTGGCGTGAAAACTACAAGGGAATGGACCATTTCCGGATGGGTGAACTGGGAAATGTGCTTAGCTGGGAAGCGCGGCTGTTTCTCTCCAATGCTTTCGGATTTCGCGGACTTGCTTTTGACGAGATGAAGAAATACAATAAGTCCTATTTCGTCAACCTCGCCACCAGCATGGTGCATCAGATCGACAAATCGGGTTTCACCGAATGGAGCAAACCCGGTATCAGGGCCCAGTTGCTGAACACCAAAACACTGGAGCTTGTGATGGATTTTGTGGTTGAGGGCAACGGGACCACCATTCATGTGCTCAATGCCGTGAGCCCGGCATTTACGTGCAGTTTTCCGTTCTCACGCTGGGTGGTGGATAACTACATCGATATTAAATAGCGTTACATAATAAAATAAGAACCATCATGGAAACGACTTTCCGGTACAAAAAAGATGATCTGATGGACTTTGTGGTCCGTTATATGACCAAACTCGGCGTTCCGCCCGAAGATGCCAAAATAGTGGGAAAAGTGCTGATATGTGCTGATATACGAGGGGTTGAATCGCATGGCCTGCACCGTTTAGGCTCCTATTACGGAAACCGGATCAGCAAGGGATGGATCAACCCGCTCACCCCTTACGAAGTGGTAAGCGAAACAGCCTCCACGGCCCTGCTCGACGGAGGCAACGGCTGTGGCCAGGTTGTATCGTACCGGGCGATGCAGATGGCCATCGAAAAGGCCTACCATGCCGGCCTGGGGGCAGTCACGGTGCGCAACAGCAACCACTACGGGATCGCCGGATATTATGCCATGATGGCGATGCGGCGGGATATGATCGGGATTTCGCTGACCAATTCCCAGCCGTTGGTAGCCCCCACTTACGGACGTACTGCGGTACTCGGAACCAACCCGATCGCGGTATCCGCCCCTTCGGGGAAAGCATATCCCTACCTGCTGGATATGGCCACATCAGCCGTGGCTTATGGCAAAATCCAGGTTTATGAAAAGAAAAATGAACATATCCCGATTGGATGGGGTATTGATGAAGATGGACAGGCAACCAACGATCCTTCGCGGATCAAACCCGGAGGCCATGGCGCCCTGTTACCCCTGGGCGGAATGGAAATTACCGCCGGATACAAGGGTTATGGGCTTTCGGTACTGGTGGAGATTCTCTGTTCAGCCCTTTCGGGGGGTAATTACCTGACCAAAGTGGGCGGCCCCGGCAAGCCTGATCCTACCGGCGTCTCCCATTTCTTCATGGCCATCAACATCGAAGCCTTCCGCCCCATCATCGATTTCAAAATGCATATGGACGACATGATCGCACTGCTGAAACAATCACCTCTCGCTGTTGGCCGGGATGAGATCCTGGTGGCCGGGGAAAAAGAGTTCCAGTACGCCCAATTCAATGAAAAACACGGGGTTCCGCTCATCAAGCCCATCGTGGAGGATCTTATCCGGGATGGAGATAAAATCGGGGTACCCTTCGATTGTCAGCCCATCAGCGAGCATGCCGACCTGGACTGACCGCTGACGGAGGCCGGGGTTTATATCAGTTTTTCTCTCAGGGCTTTGGCCACAACCTGGGCACGGGAGTGGACCTGGAGTTTATCGTAAATGTTTTTAATATGGTTTCTGACCGTTTGCGGGCTGATGAATAATTTTCCGGCAATGGCATCGTTGGTCATCCCCTGAGTGATCAACGAAAGTATCTCTTTCTCCCTGTTAGTCAAACTGTTAGGGGCGCCGCTCCTGATCTCCCCCGTCTGGAGGTAAGCCAGAACCTGTTTGGCGACCATAGGTGTCAGTACAGCTCCGCCATCAAAAACCTGCCTGATCGCATCGGTGATTTTCAACGGATTGGATTTCTTCAGCACATAACCATCCGCACCCTGCCTGATCGCCTCCAGGATGTGATAGTCGTCATCGAGAATGGTCAGCATGATGACTTTCATGGCCGGTCTCTTTTTCTTAAACATCGTGATGGCTTCGATACCGGAGATATCAGGGAGGTTGATGTCGAGGAGCAGGATATCGGCGGGGGAAAAGTGTTCGAGCGCCTCCTCCACCGAAGCAAAGCTCCAGCCAAGCGAAAGATCGGCCCGGGATGAGATCAGGTACTCCAGACTTTGCCGGAAATCGGTATGATCTTCAACGATGCCAACAATAATATCCATAGATCGATGCTGATGCAAAGTAACGATTCATTTTCAGAGTATGTATGGCCTTAACGGGTCATATTCTGAATTTCATGTTGATCCGGGTACCCTCCCCCGGGCCGGATGAAATGCAGAACCCGATGCCCGATTCTTTGGCCCTGCGGCGCATGTTTTCCAGTCCGTTACCATGACCTTTTTGCTCTCCCGAGGCCAGTTTCTGCTCCATTCCTTTACCGTTATCCCATATTTCAAGGCGACACTCCCGCTCATCAATTTCAGCATTGAATGTGACGGATGTCGCCCCGGAATGGCGGATAATATTGTGCACGGCCTCCTTCATGATGAGGAACACATTGTTGCGTAACGCTTCCGGCATCACCACTGCCTCCGGTGGAATGTCAACCCTGTGGTCAAATGTGATATGGTTGTCGGTCAGCAATTCCATCATATAATTTCCGCTCTTGGAGATAAGGCTCTGCAGGGTGTCATGGCGGGGTGAGGTCATCCAGATGATATCAGAGATGGATTGAAGGGCAGTTTGCGTCAAGGTGGTTACCTTGCCGGCGAGTCGGTGGAAATCGGTGCCGGATTGACCCTGGAGGTTGTTCAGGGTATTGGCATAAATGGAGATACTGCCGAGGGTGGATGCAAGGTCATCATGCAGGTCACGGGAAAGTTTTTCCCTGAAATCAGCTTTTTCCCTGATCGCCAGGCGATGTTGCAATACCCTTCCGGTGATCAGGTGCATCAACAAAATAAGGGCCAGCGAAATGGCAGGTGCTGTGTAATATCCCGGGGAGGAATATCCTTCAAACAGGGAGAACCGGTTGACGAACATGAAAAGGATAAAAATGAAAACAGAGCCTGACAGACGGATTATCCGAATGCTCCGGGAATCGCCTTTGAATTTTAACAGATACGTGATGATCAAGACCAGGATGGCCAGGGTTTTTACGATCTCAGGCTGGTTTTCAGGGTCGATAAAAAACCGGATGGACCGGCCACTGCTTAACAGCCATAAGGCTTTCATGCCGGTTACCTCCTCGGTCAGGTGGCGAAAACCGGAGGTAATGCCGTGCAGCAGGATCGTATCCCGGCTTCCCGGGAAGAGAATGAGGGCATGATAGCTGATACCGGATCGGACGCCGAAAATCTGTTCCGGATCGGAAGTGGAAGCATACCCGCTTCCGGCGGTCACCTCCCGATATCCTGCAAGGATGGCGGGCTTGCCTTCAACGGGATCCTGATACAGCCAGATCTTTGCCCCGATGGCATCCCGGTTTGAGATTACGCCCCGCAACCTGATCCTGACAACATTCCGGTTATCCGTCATGTTTAACAGCAGCATACTGTTGCCGTTGATGTAGTTGGCTACGTATAGGTCCGGATCACCATCATCATCCACATCTGCGGTGGCGCTGCCGGTGCAATATCCGCTGATGCCGGCACCGAAGTGGGCCGTCGCGTCCTCAAATCTCTCTCCGTCGATATTTCTGTAGAAAACATTCTCCCCGACATTGGTAACATAAAGGTCCATAAAGCCATCGAGGTCAAAATCGGCCATCACTCCTCCGTTCGACATTGGCGGTGGCCCCTGGAACCAGGAGTCGGAGCAATCCCGGTAATATCCTTTTCCATCGTTGATATAGAGCCTGTTACCTGTAGTCCGGTTGGCAATAAAGAGATCCGGAGCCCCGTCATTGTTCAGGTCGCCGAAAGTGATCCCGTTACTTTTGGCAGGGGGCGCCAGCCGAAGGTCGGTTTGTGCCGTGATGTCGAGAAAAGCGATCTTATCTCCGGTGGAGATGTTTTTATAAAGTTTGTTTCCGGGATACCAGAAAGAGACGCAAAGGTCGGGAAGCCCATCGCCATCCACATCTGAAAATGAGGCACACATCCCGCCGCTGACGGAAGCCAGCCCGGAAGCTTGGGTGATATCGGTAAAATTACCGGTACCATTATTCAGAAAGAGTCTGTTGGAACCCTCTTCACTGGTGACAAACAGGTCGAGGTCGCCATCCAGGTCGATGTCGGCTACAGCCGCGGCGTTGGAGCGTTTAAGGTTAAAAGTCGCCCTGTCCCGCTGATCGGATACATTTCTGAAATAGCCGTTGCCTTTGTTCAACAATAAACGGTTATGGCTGTTCAGGTAACAGAGATAAATATCACGGTCGTGGTCATTGTCGGCATCAAAAGCAACGATCCCCAGTTTCAGGTCACCGGAAGTACCTCCCTTCATCGGCTCCGGGACACCAAGGGCATTGCGGATACCCGCTTCATCCACGAAGCCGGTAAACAGATCTGATTTCGTTCCTGTATTCATAATATTGATATACAGTCTGTTTTGTTCAAATATCCGGACGGTATATATGTCAGGTAGTCCATCTCCGTTAAAATCGGAAATGGCCACTCCATATTCATCATCGGTGCTGATACTGTAAGGGATGAGTTTGACGGCTGAGAAGCCCGGAGTGGCTTCGGTTACAGCAGGAAATGTCCTTGGGCCACGGTACAATAGTCTCCCTTTTTCTCCGTATGCCCAGATTTCCCGGTTACGGGTTATGAGCAATCCGGAGAGATCTTCTGTAACGCCGGCATCGGCTTTAATAAGTTTATCGTTTACCATCCGGAAAATAGTTCCGTGGCGACCCACCATCCACACCACCCCCGTATGATCGACGGAAATCACGTTGATTTCAGGCAGCTCCTTGTCTTTTACCAATGGTTGCCATTGCTGATCCCGGAGTATTCCCAGACTGTCTCCGGAGAGCATGATCAGATGATTCTCCCGGTTTGTCGTGATATCTTTGATCCGGGCGCCGGGAATCAGCCGCCGGTAAACCCCTCTGGCCCAACTGAACAATTCATTGCCATTGGTAAGCAGGTAAAGTTGATCAGCGCCGGCCGCAACGGTTTTAAACACACTGAACCGTGTCGGTACCGGCGGCAGGGCCCGGAATTTGCCGTTACGATACAATGCGATGTCGGAATAACTGGTGAAGATAAGCGTTTCCCGGTCATACCGCCCGATATGAACAATCTGGTTGGCAAAAGGAGATCTGATCAGTTCGGTGATACCATCATGGAAATGGTAAAGCAGGCTGGTATTGGTCACCTGGTTGATGGTAAACCAAATATCTGACG
Organism: uncultured Draconibacterium sp.; assembly: GCA_964387205.1. Taxonomy (GTDB): domain Bacteria; phylum Bacteroidota; class Bacteroidia; order Bacteroidales; family FEN-979; genus CAIVAT01. The sequence continues at coordinate 53,566 of CAYLVY010000001.1, read as the reverse complement.
AAGTAACCGGACAGAATGCATAGATCCTGCCCTCCGTGAGGGTTTCGATACTTTCCCAATGTTGCCCCCGGAGTTGGTAAATTTTACCGGAAAGCATAAAAAGTGTGCCGTCATCGCCCTCCCGGATCTCCGGCACCGTAGTCCTGATACCGCTGCTGACCTTCATAAATCCATGATCCGGTTCATTAGCCGGCAGGCTGAACCGCGGGAGGCAGAGCAGGAAACCAATGATGAAACGGAATTGAAACCTCATACCGGAATGGTTTTACTGTCACAAAACTACGAAAGAAACCACAGGTCTGGCAGGAAGTGATGAAAAGATGGTTTGGCATGTTCAGGGCAGGAAAATTTTGTAAATTTGAAAAAAGTTGTGATGATAATCCTGTACGTCGTTGCCTTTGTCTTTTTTATTTCTGAGCTGGCTTTGCTGATCAGAAAAAGATCGGGCGGCGCGAAGGCCGCCCGGAAGGGGGATCGTTTTTCACTGCTGTTGCTCTGGATCGCGATACCCGTATCGCTCACTGCGGCATTTTTCATGGGATATCACGGGGAATGGCGCATTTATCACTGGGCAGGTGCGCTGGCAGGGATATCGGTTTTTATGGCCGGAATGGTGTTGCGATGGAAGGCCATCCTCCAGTTGAAACAATTTTTCACGGTGGATGTTGCCATGTCAGCCGGACATCAACTGATCACCACCGGCCTGTACCGGTTGGTCAGGCATCCCTCATATTCAGGCCTGCTGATGATGATGGCGGGACTGGGACTGGCCATGAACAGTTTCGTTTCTTTCATTGCGGCTGTTTTCCCCTTTCTGATCGCTTTACTTTACAGGATCAGGGTGGAGGAGCGGCTCATGGAAGAGGAGTTTGGAGAAAGTTACCGCGAATATGCCGCAACAACTGCGCGTTTGTTCCCGCGTTTCTTCTGATCACAATTCAAAATCACCGGCTGCCTCCGGCTGATAAATGATCTCGTCGATCTTAATTTTGGTGAGGCCGCCGGGAACGATCCATTCAATGATATCCCCTGATTTATAACCGATCAGCGCGGTGGCAATGGGTGAAAAGATGGAAATTTTGTTCTTCTTCACGTCGGCATTGTCGGGATAGACAATCTGGATGCGGATCTGCCTGTCATGGTTCAAAAAGGTCAGCCTGACGATAGAGTTCATCGTAACGACATCAGCCGGAATTTGCTCAGGATTGACAATCTCTGCCGATTCCAGTTCTTTGGAGAGTGACTCGGCTTCGCCGGTGGTAATGGTTTTCGATTCAATCGACTTTTCGATCCACCGCGAAATGCGGGCGTGATCGGTTTTGGTGATGATGATGTGGTTCATGATGTTTGGTTATTTCTGGTGTTTCTTATCTCCTCTGTCAATTCATCAAGACGAACAATGACCTGCTTATACAACTCATCCGTACTCTTGCTTTTGTAAAGGTCATTGCGCAGTTCACGGGTCAGTTCCTGCTGACTCTCTTCCATGCTTTTCATGATCACACCAATAAAAAGGTTCATGACGATCATGGCGCCAATCAGGATGAAACTTGCGAAATAGAGGAATGGCCAGAAGGAGATGATCTGCTGGTTCAGGTTGTCAATGGAGCCGAAGACATGAAAATTCATGATATCCGTCCAACCCTCCAGGGTGAGTATTTTAAATAAAGTAACCATGGCGTGGTGAAGATCGCCGAAATGCATAGGGTCGGTTTCACCAAAAATAAATACGCCCAAAATAGCATAGACATAAAACAGAATTCCGATGAGCAACACAATATACCCCATGGATGGAATACTTTTCAGTAAGGTGCCGATGATCAGCCGAAGTTTAGGAAACACCGTGATCATCCGGAGGATTCGCAATACCCTCAGGAGCCGGAGAACAGCAAAAAAGTGAGTGTTGGCAGCCGGTATCAGGCAAATGGAGACTATGAGGAAATCGAAGACATTCCATGGATTCTTAAAGTATTCCCATGGTTTTTTGCCATGTGCAATTATTTTAATCGCGATTTCAACCACAAAGCACCAGATGATGAACTGATCCAGGTACCTTAAAATAAGATAGAATTTTCCGGTCAGATCCCGATATGTTTCAATACCCGTGATGGTGGCCGAAAGCAGGATCAGAATAAAGATCACCCTGTTGAAGGTGGGGTGTAAGACCAATTTATTCGAAAATTCAACAATCTGTTTCATCATTTTTCAATTTTTCCGGTGTACATCACTTTTAAAAGGATCCCGATAATTATCACGAAAAAACTATTATAATCAGTAAGTCTAACCGCCCTCGCCTTAGCCGGGAGCGGGTTGGCCGGTGTTCATTGGCGTGAAAGCCGTTTGCTGCTTCGGTTCCGGCCAACGGTTTTTAACAAATTGGTTACTTTCCGGTTGCTTTCTTCTCTTCCGGCCTTTTAATTTTGAAGGAGAGCAGGATACTGCCGGTAATGATGGTAGCTATGAACATCAGCGACCATTCGATCGGAATTTTATAGAAATCGATCAGGATCATTTTAATACCGACAAAAACCAGCACGACGGCCAATCCGTAGCTCAGGAGCCAGAAGCGGTGCACGATCCCGGCCAGTGCAAAATAGAGTGACCGTAGTCCAAGGATTGCGAAAACATTGGAGGTATAGACAATGAACTGATCCTGGGTAATGGCAAGGATGGCCGGAATACTGTCGACCGCGAAGATCAGGTCGGTGGTTTCGATCAGGATCAATACCAGGAACAGGGGGGTGGCGAAACGTTTTCCATCCAGTTTGACAAAGAATTTATCTCCCTGCAGCTCGTTTGTCACAGGCATAAACTTTTTAAAGAACCTGATCACGGGGTTTTTCTCAGGATCAATTTTTGCATGGTTCTGGTTAAACATTTTATATCCGGTATAGATCAGCAATGCTCCAAAGAAATAAATGGTAAAATGGAACTTTTCGATGAGGGCCACGCCCGCGAAGATGAAGATCACGCGCATGACCAGGGCGCCCAGAATGCCCCAGAAAAGCACCTTGTGCTGATACTGGGATGGTATCCTGAAATAGGTGAAGATCATGATGAAGACAAAGATGTTGTCAACGCTCAGTGCTTTTTCGACCAGGTAACCGGTAAAAAACTCGAGGGCCTTTTGTTGCCCTTTCCAGAAGTAGAGTATCGCATTGAAAACAAGGGCCAGGACAACCCAGACAAAAGTCCAGGTCAGTGCCTCCTTTAAGGAAACGGTATGTGTTTTGCGATGAAAAACACCCAGATCGAGGGCCAGCATCAGCAGTACGAAGGCGTTGAAAATAATCCAGAATATGATGGGAGTGTCCATATATGTTATTGATAAATTGATTTTAAATTCATTTGTAATTATTAACCGCCAAACTTCGCGGCGGGGCGGGAATCAGCCCTTTTTCTTCATCTGGGGGAAGAAAAGGACATCCTGGATCGAACCGGAATTGGTCATGATCATGGCCAGGCGGTCTATGCCGATGCCCAGGCCTGCGGTGGGAGGCATCCCGAATTCCAGGGCCCGGAGGAAATCTTCATCAAGCACCATCGATTCATCATCACCTCTTTTACCCAGTTCGAGCTGCGCTTCAAAGCGTTCCCGCTGGTCAACAGGATCATTGAGTTCCGAAAAAGCGTTGCATAGCTCCTTCCCGTTGCATATCGCTTCAAACCGCTCGACCAGTCCCGGTTTGCTCCGGTGCTTTTTGGCAAGGGGCGACATTTCAATGGGATAATCGGTAATAAAAGTCGGCTGAATGAGGAAAGGTTCACATTTTTCGCCAAATATCTGGTCGATGATCTTCCCCTTTGCCATGGTTGTATCAATGGGCACCTCCAGTTGCCGGGCAATGGCGATCAACTCCTCTTCGCCCTTGTGGGTGATGTCGATCCCGGTGAAGTGGGCAATAGCTTCGTACATGGTAAAACGTTTCCATGGACGCCGGAAGTCGATCAGGTTCTCACCCGACCTCACCACCGTGTCGCCATGCAGGTCGATAGCCACCCGCTCCACCATCTCCTCCACCATATCCATCATCCATTCGTAATCTTTGTAAGCGACATAGAGCTCCATCTGGGTAAATTCGGGGTTGTGGAACCGGGACATCCCTTCGTTGCGGAAATCCTTGGAGAACTCATACACTCCGTTGTATCCCCCTACGATCAGCCTTTTCAGATACAATTCATTAGCGATCCGCAGATACAGGGTCATATCCAGGGTATTGTGGAAGGTGGTAAAGGGCCTGGCGGCAGCGCCACCGTAAAGCGGCTGCAGGATCGGTGTTTCCACCTCGAGATAGGATCGGGCATTGAGATAGTTGCGCATGGAGTTGATCAGCCTGGTACGCATGACAAAGACCTCCCTGACTTCGGGGTTGACGATCAGGTCGAGGTAGCGTTGGCGGTAGCGCTGCTCCGGATCGGTAAAAGCATCGAACACGGCATCATCCTTTTCCTTGACAATGGGAAGGGGCTTCAATGATTTGCTCAGTACCTTCAGGCTTTTCACATGGATGGTGATCTCTCCCATTTGGGTAATAAATACAAAGCCGGTCACCCCGATAATATCCCCGATATCGAGCAACTTCTTGAAAACAGTATTGTAAAGGGTTTTATCTTCGCCGGGGCAGATATCGTCCCGTTTGATATAAAGCTGGATCCTGCCGTTTTCATCCTGAAGTTCGGTAAACGAGGCGGCGCCCATGATCCGGCGTGACATGATCCGGCCGGCGATGCTCACCTCCTGAAACATCCCCTGCTCCGGAACGAATTTCTCCCTTATTTCCCTGGTATTTGCATTGATCTCAAAAGTTTGGGGAGGATAGGGGTCGATCCCCAGACGGATCAGTTCCTGCAAGGAATTCCTCCGGATCTGTTCCTGTTCGGAAAGTGGATGGGTCATGGGTACCTGATTGAAAAATTTTTGCAAAGATAGAAATACCTTGGAACCAGTCCAAGGGCCGTGACTTTCAGATCAGAAAAAGCCTGTGAATCAGCTATTACAAAAACCGGAATAAAGGAGGGAGGATAAAAATGGCGAAGATGGTCCAGAAAAAATAGACCGTCAGGTAGTTTGCCACCGTTTTTTCCACCGAGGCCAGTTTTTCCGCACGGATCCATGCGCGGTACAAGTCTTTGGCGATCAGGATCAGGTTGACGAATACCATAAGGTTGGTGCAAACGACCACGATCCGGTTGGGGGTGATCCCGTAAGTAAGGCGGGTGATGATAGCCGTCAGGGCCACCGAATTGATGACCAGGGTCACGATCGCCAGCAACATCAGGAGCAGCACCTGAATATTCCGGTCTTTGGTCTTATCCAGTTCGGTGACGGAAAAGATGATGATCGCCATCACCGCCACCACCATGGCGTTAAAAATGATCAGCAGGTTCCGGTCTTCCAGTATCCTCATCTCCGAGAATCCCAGTGAAACCAGGTAGATCATCAGGGTAACCAGTACAATGGGGGCAAAGACCCGCGCGATGACGGGGATGATCCGACGGGTAAGATCGGGATAGAGGCTGATCAGCCAGGCGCCGATGACAGGAGAAACGATGGCGCCGGGAAGGGCGATGTTTTTGCCAAAGAACTCTTCGATATTAAGCCCTATGGCTGAAAAGAGGCCGATGGTGATGCCGGAGAAGATCGCCCCGGTGATCAGCAGCAGCCCTGTCATGGTGATCAGTTCGCCGTTATACCGGATAAAATCCATTTTTGCAACGTAATCTCTGAAACGGCAGGAGATGAAGGCCATACCAAAAAGGCACCATAAAAAGAGCGGGCTATGGATCAGGGCAATAGCGATGGAGTCGGTTTCGGGGATTGGCAGAAGGTTGAGATAAACCAGGAGGATGGCCATGATGGCGCTGTAACCGATGATCCGGCCAATGGAGAAACGGTGCCGGAGCATGAAGTAAACTATCAGCCCGTTGAAAGCGATGGCGGGCAGGTTACGGGGAAAATAGAGATCCTCGTTTATCGCGGGAATGATGGCAGGCAGTTTGACCAGCACCGCGGTGACCAGGGCAATCGCCATCACCCTGACAAGATCACCCACCGAGAAGTTCATTCCCGTGACCGGTTCATAACCCAGCCTGATTTTCCAGAAACGGATCAGTTCCGACTCAAGGGCCGGATCGAGGTCGTTGAATTCCTGCAAAAATCCCCTTTTGTTTTCCCGAAAGAGCTTTTCAAGTTTTTCGGGGTCGTGGAGGTTGTGAGAAATCATAAGAAGAATGAAAAGTGAAAAAGGTGAAACGGAGAGAGGGAATTGAAAATTGTGCCGGGGGTTGGGGAATTGAAGCCGATATTCCGAAACTTTCCTACTTTTACAATAAATTCATTTTACCCATGAACATTGAAATGATCCGGGAATACTGCCTCGCGTTGCCGGGGGTGACCGAGGATATCAAATGGGGCAATAACCTTGTCTTTTCGGTGGGCGGGAAGATGTTCTGCCTGGCCGACCTGGAGGTACCGCTCCGGGTTTCGTTTAAAGTGGATGAAGAGGAATTTCTACCCCTGACGGCTATTTCGGGTGTGATCCAGGCGCCTTACTTTGCCCGGATGAAATGGGTCTGCGTGACCGACCCCGACCGCTTTTCAACGGATGAGTGGGAAAAATTCCTGCTGCGCGCCTATCAACTGATCAAAAACAAACTCCCGGCAAAGATCAGGGAGTCCCTGTCATGATTCCACCGACCATTGCCGCGCTGATCCCCGCCGCCGGGCTCTCGGACCGGATGGGAATACCCAAAGCCCTGCTGCGCCACGGCTGCGGTTCTTCATTCGCACGATACCTGCTCAATTGCTACGGGATCTTCGGCTGCAATCCGGTGGTGCTGGTGATCAACCCCCAACTGAAAGATTCGGAACTCACCTCCGGAAAACACCTGACCATCCTTAACCCGGATCCGGAAACCGGTCGTACCCATTCCATCCGGCTGGGTTTGCTGGCTATGCCATCCGGCACCCCATGTTTTGTCCACAATGTCGACAATCCTTATCTGACACCGGAACTGCTCGATGCCATGCGGGCCGTGGTCACGCCAAACCATTATGTGGTCCCCGTCTTTGAAGGGAAAGGGGGCCATCCGCTCCTGCTGGGTTCCGCCGTAGCCGATGCCATCAGGAACAACGCTGATCCTTCCGATTTCCGTTCGCTTCTTTCGTCGTGGCAACGAAAAGAGATAACGTGGCCGGATGAAAGGATCCTGCTGAATATCAACACTCCGGAAGATTATCGCAGCATGACCTGACGCCATGAAACCAACCCTCATCATCAACGGAACCCTGATCGACCAGGGAGGAATACGCCCCGGGCCATTGGCCATAGCCAGGGAAAAAATTGCCGAACCTCCGGAAACAGGGATTTCATCCTTGTCAGGTTACACAGTAATTGACGCCACCGGACGCTATATTTTCCCCGGCGGTATCGATCCCCATGTTCACCTCGCTTTGCCAACCCCTGCCGGTAACTCCTGTGATGACTTCCGGTCGGGAAGCCTGGCGGCCCTGGCGGGAGGTACCACCACCCTTTTTGATTTCGTGACTCCGGCCCGGGGCCAGTCTCTCCCCGAAACGCTGGACTGGCGGCGACAGGAGGCCGCAGCCGCCCTGACCGAATGTCACCTGCATATGGGGATCAGTGAATGGAATGCAAAGGTAGCCGGTGAACTTACCCGGTGCATCCGCCATCATGGGATCCGCTCAGTAAAGGCTTACCTGGCCTACCGGGAATCTATCGGCGTCACGCCTTCCCAGCTCCGCGAGGTGATGCTTACAGCAGCCGGTGAAGGAGCGTTGGTGATGGTACATGCGGAAGATGGCGGGATGATCGCGGATAAACAGCGTCAGTTGATCCTGAATGGTAAAACCCGCCCCGCTTTTCACGCAGTTTCCCGTCCCGCCGAAGCGGAGATCCGCGCCATTGGGGAGGTGATCGACCTGGCGGCGAAAACCAGCTGTACCACCTATATCGTCCATATCTCTACCCGCCGGGGCGCTGAGATGACGGGGGAAGCCAAACGCTCGGGGATCGCGGTATACGGCGAAACCTGTCCGCAATACCTGATCCACGACGACTCAGTGTACGATCCTGCCCGTCCCGACCATGCAGTCCTCCCCTTTGTACTTTCACCTCCCATCCGGACGGCCGGAGACAGGGAAGGCCTGTGGGAAGCGCTGGCCAACCGCTGGATCGACGTGGTGGCCACCGATCATTGCCCCTTCCACACCAGGGGTCAGAAAGAGCGGGGGCTCCATGACTTCACGCTCATCCCCAACGGCGCAGGCGGGGTAGAACACCGCCTGACATTGCTTTATACATACGGAGTGACCAAAGGCAGGATAACCATGGAAAGAATGGTCGAACTTGTGGCGTGTTCACCTGCAAAGATCTTCGGGTTGGGCAACCGCAAAGGTGCGCTGCTGCCCGGTTATGACGCGGATGTGGTTCTGTGGGACCCGGATACGGAATCGGTGATCTCGGCGCAAACACACCGCTCCCTGTGCGACCATGATTTGTATGAATCGATTCGGGTGAAAGGCAAAGCAGCAGGTGTGATCAGGGCCGGGAGACTTATTTCGGACCGGTCATTTTCGCGGGATCGATGATCCTCGTAAAATCCTCATCCGATAACAACCCGAGTTCCAGGGTGGCTTCCCTCAGGGTTTTATGTTCCTTATGGGCCTTTTTGGCGATTTTGGCGGAGTTGTCATACCCGATATGCGGGTTGAGGGCGGTGACCAGCATGAGCGAATTCTCAAGGTTCCGTTTAATGGCCGTCAGGTTGGGTTCGATGCCCACGGCGCAGTTGTCGCTGAACGACACACAGGCATCTCCGAGCAGTCTTGCCGAAGTCAGCAGGTTACTGATCATCAGTGGTTTGAAAACATTAAGCTGGAAATGGCCGCTGATTCCGCCGACATTGATCGCCACATCGTTGCCCAAAACCTGGGCGCACACCATGGTCATGGCTTCGGGTTGGGTGGGGTTGACCTTTCCGGGCATGATGCTCGATCCGGGTTCGTTTTCGGGGAGCATCAGTTCACCGATACCGCAACGGGGGCCAGAGGCAAGAAGACGGATGTTGGAAGCGATGTGCATAAGGCTTACCGCCAGTGTTTTCAGGGCTCCTGAGCTTTCAACCACGGCATCGTGGGCCGAGAGTGATTCAAACTTATTCGGGGCGGTCACAAAGGGTAATCCGGTTAGTTCGGCGATCCTGGCAGCAACCAGGACATCATAGTTTTTCGGGGCATTGAGCCCGGTTCCGACCGCGGTACCGCCGAGGGCCAGTTCGGCGAGGTGCGGAAGGGTGTTGCGCAATGCGTTCAGCCCATGCTCCAGCTGGGCCACATATCCCGAAAACTCCTGGCCGAGCGTCAGCGGGGTGGCATCCATCAGGTGGGTACGTCCTGTTTTGACGATATCCCGGAAGGCCTCTGATTTGGCGGCCAGGGTATCCCGGAGTTTTTCCACACCGGGGATCGTGGTTTTTACGATCATTTGATAGCCGGCGATGCTCATTGCCGCCGGGAATGTATCATTGGAGGATTGCGATTTGTTGACGTCGTCGTTGGGATGGATCACCGTTTTCTCTTCCCCACCGAGGGTTCCGCCGTGAAGGACATGGCCACGGTTCGCGATCACCTCATTGAGGTTCATGTTGGTCTGGGTACCCGAGCCCGTTTGCCAGATGACCAGGGGAAACTGGTCATCGAGTTTTCCCTCCAGTATTTCGTCGCACACCCTGACGATCAGATCCTTTTTCCATTCCGGCAACACGCCGAGATCGCTGTTTACCATGGCGGCTGCTTTTTTTAGTACAGCCATGGCGCGGATCATCTCCTTTGGCATCGACCCGGGCTCCCCGATCCTGAAGTTGGTGAGCGAACGTTGTGTCTGGGCTCCCCAGTATTTATCCATGGCCACTTCGATGGGGCCCATGGTATCCTTCTCAATTCGTATTTTCATGTTTATCAGGGTTTTAAGAATGATTCATCGCTTTTCGAGCAACCGGCCGATATTCTCCGGCGGATCGCCGATGACGGCGCGGTACTGTCCCTCCACCAACGGTCGGCGGATCAGGCGGGGATTTTCCAGCATGATCCTGATCAGTTCATGATCTTCAAACTTTTTGCCTTTCAGATGTTGCTTATAATAATCTTCCCCCGTTCTGATCAGGCCGGCAGGCTTCATGTCCAGCTTTACCAGCAAACGCTCCATATCTTTGATTGTCAGCGGATATTTCATGTACTCCAGTACGGTAAACGCGGCACCGGAATCGCGGAGATACTGCAGCCCGGCCCTTGATTTCCGGCACCCCGGATAGTGATAAACTTTCAGTTCGCTCATCTCCTGTTCTTTGACCATGTACTATTTTGCATTGCCGTATTCCATCAGGTAGGATTTGATGAAGTCGGTCAGGTCGCCATCGAGCACACCCTGGGTATCGCTGGTTTCGTAGCTGGTGCGCAGATCCTTGACCATCTTGTAGGGGTGGAGAACATAACTCCGGATCTGGCTGCCCCACTCTATTTTTTTCTTTCCGCTTTCGATGATGGCGATCTTTTCACGCTTTTTACGCAATTCGATCTCGTAAAGCTGGGATTTCAGCAGTTTCAGCGCCTTTTCACGGTTCTGTCCCTGTGATCGGGTCTCCTGGCATTCGATGATGATCCCGGTGGGTTCGTGTTTCAGTCGCACGGCGGTTTCCACTTTATTCACATTCTGACCGCCCGGTCCACTGCTGCGGAAGGTGTCCCAGGTTATATCGGAGGGGTTGATCTCGATGACAATATCGTCGTTGATGATCGGATAGGCATAAACAGAGGCAAATGAGGTATGCCGTTTGTGGTTGGCATCGAAGGGAGAGAGCCGTACAAGCCGGTGCACACCATTCTCTCCTTTCAGGTATCCGTAGGCATAATCTCCTTCAAATTCAAGGGTAACCTGCTTGATCCCTGCCACATCCCCATCCTGCAGGTCAACCTCCGTAACTTTATAGTTATTCCGTTCGCCGTAACGGATATACATGCGCATCAGCATCTGCGCCCAATCCTGGCTTTCGGTGCCCCCGGCGCCGGAATTGATCTGGATGATGGCGCTGAGCTTGTCCTCCTCTCCACTCAGCATGTTGCGGAATTCAAGGTCCTCGATCATCCGGGTGATTTCCCGGAAATGTTCTTCCAGTTCCGTTTCCGTGGAATCGCCCTGGAGATAAAATTCCCACATCACCATCAGGTCGTCGGCACCGGAAGAGGCTTTTAAAAAAGCGTCGGTCCAGTACTTTTTATCCCGGATGGCCTTGAGAACCTGTTCGGCTGCCTTCGGATTGTTCCAGAAATCAGGAGCTTGGGTGAGTTTTTCCTCTTCTGCGATCAGTGTCAGTTTTCCATCGACGTCAAAGATACCTCCTCAAGGCGCCAAGCCTTGTCTGAAGGTCCTTCAGTTGTTCAGGTGCTATCATCTCCTATATTTAGTTGGTTGATAATCTTTTCGGCGAGGTAATATTCATACCCCTTGCCAGTGACAAAATTGAGGATTTTTTCGCGGATGATCAAATTATTTTGCCTCTTCAGCTCCATATACTTTTTCATGACGAGGTCATGCAATACGGTAAGATACTCTCCGGGCTCGATCTCATTCAGGGCCAGACTGATATTGTCATCGCCGATGTGTTTCGAGCGGAGTTCGTGCATGATCTTGATCCTTCCCCATTGGTTGATATGAAATTTCCCCCTGACAAAAGAACGGGCAAAACGCTCTTCATTAAGAAAATTATCATGGCGGAGCCGTTCAATCAATTCTTCGATCTTATGGGGGGCCACATTCCAGGAACGAAGTTTATTGGTAACCTCATCGACACAACGCTCCTGGTAGGCGCAGAAATGCTCAATTTTCTGCAATATCCGCCAAGGATCGCCATCGTCCTTATATGACTCTTTGTACATGGAGATCGGAGCAAACTGAATGAAAATGAGTTACGAAAATACACAATTTTTGCGAATAAAACAACCTGATGTAAAAAAATAATGCACCCTGCGCTTTCCCGGCAGGGTGCAAAAACTGCTATGGTCAGATATATAGTCTATTTTGCCTTGGTGAAGGAGGCATTGATGGTGATCTGAACATCCTTGCCCACGACTGCACCACCAGCCTCTGTCACACTATTCCATTTCAGGCCGTACTCCAGCCTGTTGATGCTGGTCGTAGCCTTGAACCCCGCCTTCTGATTACCCCAGGGATCGGTAGTGGCCCCGCCGTAGGTGACATTAAATTTCACTTGTCTGGTGATATCACGGATGGTGAGATTGCCCGTCAATTCATATTTATTATTGCTGATCTTTTTAAACATCAGGCTGGTGAATTTCATCTGGGGAAATTTTTCAACATTAAAGAAGTCATCATTTCTCAGGTGATTATCACGCATTTCATTATCGGTGTTGATGGAATTCACATCCACCGTGAATTCGATTTTTGCATCGGTGAAATCGGGTTTGGCCGAAGTCATTGTTCCGTTGAAGTTTTTAAAATACCCGTCAACTTCCGAAATAACGAGGTGGGTAACGGTAAATTTCACGTTGGAATGGCTGTTGTCGATATTCCAGGTCGCCTGTGCGTTCAGATTTGATGCAAACAGGATGGTTGCAAACAGTAAAGCTGCGGTTTTGGTCATTGTTTTCATGGTTTGATGGTTTTAGTTGTTTAATTAACTGATTTTGAATGAAGCCATTGAAATCGATCCCATGACCCGCTGATCGTTGAACCAGGTTATCCGTTCATCTTTTTCTCTCAGGGCCAATGCATAGAGCGCCGGAAGAAAGTGTTCCGGTGTGGGAACGGCGAGACGGAGTGATGTTCCAAGCGACGGGTAATTGAAAAGGGATCTGTGATCAAACTGATCAATTTTATTTTTTATGACAGACTGGGCCTCTTCCGCCCAGTGAAAACCTTCACCGGATTGTTTTCCTGACATCAATCTTAAATTATGGACCAGATTACCGCTTCCCAGGATGAGGGCCCCCTTCCTGCGCAGCGGAGCCAGCACACCGGCGAGACGATAATGTTCGGCAGGACTGAGCGTGTGGTTAAGGCTCACCTGGATGACCGGAAATGAGGCATCGGGAAAAAGATGGGTCAGGATGCTCCACGCCCCATGATCGAGCCCCCACTCCAGGTCGGGACGGATATTGTCCTGCTCTCCGGCCCTGACAATGTCAGCGGCAGTAGCGGGGCTGCCGGGTGCAGGATACTGAACCTGGTAAAGGTTCTCCGGAAAACCATAAAAATCATGGATCGTCCGGGGTTTTTCCATGGCTGTCACAAAAGTGCCGCGTGTTTCCCAATGGGCCGAGATACAGACTACAACCCCGGGTTCGGGAATGGTCTTACCGATGGAGCGCCAGCCTTCCGTAAAGTGGTTGGCCTCTATCGCATTCATGGGCGAACCATGGCCGATAAAGAGAACCGGCATCGTGGCGCCGGTTCCTTCTCCCGTTTTATCCGGTTGTTGACTGATGATGTTCATGGCTTTTGTTGTCAGTGGCAACCACACTAATGACTGAAGAAAATTTCTGCGTTTCATACAGTGATGATTGACGATGCAAAGTTCCGCCGGTTTTTCGGGCCCGGGGTTACACATTTGGGAAAATGAGTGGTACTTTCAGGAAACGGAGGATTGCATCACCTCGCGGAAGTCGGTAGGGGTCAGGCCTGTTTTTTTTCGGAAAACCCTGGTAAAATAGGATTTTTCGTTGTAACCGAGGGAGAAACCGATCTCGGCGACCGTAATGGATGAATTCAGCAACAGGCGTCTTGCTTCGATGATCTTGCGCGTATCGATGATCTCGGATACGCTTTTACCGAATACCTGGTTACAGAGCAGGTTCAGGTTTCGGGAGGAGGTATTCATCTTGTCAGCATAAAACTGGACGCCGACGGGCCGCATATAATTATCTTCCAATATTTTAAGAAAATTCCGGAAGGCGATCTGGCGTGGTGACCGGGACTCAGTCCCTGCCGGAAGATGGTGCTTCCCTTCCGCTTCCAGTTTTGCCAGCAGGGCCGACAGCAAGTGGCGGTAAACTTCCTGGTTTTCCGGATGGCTCCGGTATTCGTGCAGCATCAGTTCGCAAAGGATCCCGATCTTCTGGCGGCAATCCCCCTCTTCGAAAGCAAAATTGATCCTGTCGAGATAATGGGAATAAAAATGAAAATTGCTTTCGCCGATAAAATCGTTGCTGTAACGGATACACCAGCCCCGGGTGGGGAGGTCGGGCCTGAACTCATGGATCTTGCCGCGGGCGACATAGATCACCACCGGGGCCGGGGTTTCCTCTTCAATAAAATCGATGAAATGGACAGGCTTCCCCCGGGTGATGATCAGCAACTCCTCGTACTCATGTCGATGCGGGGCGATCTGATGTTGCCTGATCTCGTCTACCACCTCTTCGGTGATGGTAAACATGTCGAAGAGGCGTCCGGGACCGACAGGGACAGATATGGTTTGCCGTGATTCCATTATGCTCCGGTTACGAGGTTTATATTCAGAGGGTAAAAATAGGGATTTCTTGCTTTTGGACAAAAAAGAGTAATTTTGCCGCTGTTCTAAATCTGACATGTTCCATGAAAAACATAACCGTAATATTCCTGTCACTGATTTTGCTCGCGGGTTGCAGCGGGAAAAAAGACCATTTCACCATCAAGGGTACCGTCAGGGGCATTGACACCGGAATGGTATACCTGCAAAAATTTGAAACAGATCATTGGACGAGCGTTGATTCCACCATGCTTGACAAAGGCAGTTTCTTTTTCAAAGGACAAACCGCCATGCCCGAAATGTGGCATATCGCCATGCAGGGACGCGAGATTTACATTCCCGTGTTTATTGAGAATGCTGACATCGAGGTGGAGGTATTTCCCGACAGCATCGACAAATCGACCGTCAAGGGATCTCCCTCCCATGACCTTTACAATCAATATCTGACGCAGAGCGATGTGATCGGCGCCGAGATGGAAAAAGTCTATTCGGATTGGAAAGCCGCCCGTGACGCGAGGGACACCTCTGCGATGGAGCAAGCTGATTCGGTCAGCAATATCCTGGATGGAAAAATGAAAACCCTGCTTAAAGATTTTGCCCGGAACAACGGATCTTCGGCCGTCTCCTCCTATCTCATCATGCGCAACAGCTGGCAATTCGACCTTGCCGACCTAGAGGAGATCACCGCGGGCTTAGACACCTCTGTTCTTCGTTCACAATATACGGAAGCGCTGAACAAAAGAGTGGAGGTATTGCGCAGTGTGGCCATTGGACAGGTCGCACCCGATTTCATCATGAATGATTCCACCGGTAATCCCATTGCCCTCTCGTCGCTGAAAGGGAAGGTTTTGCTCGTCGATTTCTGGGCTTCCTGGTGTGCGCCCTGCCGGGCCGAGAACCCGAATGTTGTCAGGGCTTACCAGACATTTAAAAACAAAGGGTTTGACATACTGGGGGTTTCCTTTGACCAGGACCGTGAAAAATGGATGAAAGCGGTCAAAGACGACCAACTTACCTGGCAACATGTTTCTGACCTGAAAGGGTGGGGCAATGCGGCAGGCAAACAGTACGGAATCAATTCCATCCCGGCTAATGTACTGCTCGACAAGGAGATGAAGATCATCGCCCGGAACCTTCGCGGCGAGGAGTTGATCACCAGACTCACCGAAGTGCTCGGTGCCCCGTCAAAATAGTGTTCCATGGTCAGACTGGCTTTTCTGTTCGTCTGGATATTCCCGATGGCGCTGAATGCACAGCACACCATCACCGGTACCATTCGCGGCTACAACGCGGGAACGATCAACCTGCAAAGTATTTTCGGGGAACGCACCAAAACCATCGACAGCACAAATACCGATAATGCCGGCACGTTCCGGTTTTCCATGAAAGACCGGCTTCCGGGAGTTTATCGCCTGTGGTGGGGAAAGGAGCGTTACCTGGACCTGATCTGGAACCGCGAAGATGTCGGGTTTATCACCACTGTCAACCATCCCGACGACAGCCTGACCTTTACATCATCTGTTGAAAATAACATTTTCCGGTCTTTTACCCGGCTTGATAAACTCAATCAGTCCAAATTGCCGTTGCTGGTTCAGATCATCGATTATTACCCCGAAAAGGACGACTTTTACCGGCAATGTGTAGCCGAATTTAATCAGATACAGCAGCGGCAACTCAGGATGCTCGATTCACTCAGGCAGCGTTATCCTGAATCGTGGGCGGTGCGCATGGCCTCGGTTTACCAGGGGCCCTATGTCTCCCCGGAAATGAACCAGGAGGAGCGCATGGCCCATCTCAAGCGCAGTTTCTTTGACAAGGTCGATTTCAACGATTCGGCCCTTCTCAGGAGCATGACCTATCCGAACAAGGCCATCTCCTACATGTCGCTTTACAGCAACAACCGGCTGACACAAAAGCAACTGGAAGCTGAATTTATCAAAGCCGTCAACGTAATCCTTGGCGCCGCTTCGGTCAACCCGGAGGTATTCCGGTATCTCCTTGATTATCTTGTCAGCGGGTTCGATAAATTTCATTTCGAGGATGTCATTACTTATATCGCAGATAACTTTTCAGATCCTGGCGCATGCGAAGATCAGGAACGAAAATCGGCCCTGCAGAAAAAACTCGAGAACTTTCAGAAAATTGCTGTCGGAAAGCTCGCCCCCGATCTTGAAGTCCCTGATGTAAAGGGAAAACCGGTTCGGTTATCTTCCGTTGATGCTGAGTTTACCCTCCTTGTTTTCTGGTCGACCAATTGTCCTCACTGTCTCTCCATGATGCCAAGGCTGAAAGAACTTTACACCGGGCAGAATCCGAAAAAATTCGAGGTAATGTCCATTTCGATCGACACCAGTCGCACAGCCTGGACGCAGTATCTCCGGGAGGAAAAACATAACTGGATCAATGTCAGTGATCTGAAAGGATTTTATGGCATCCCGGCTGAAGAGTATAATATTTATGCCACTCCTACGCTGTTTTTGCTCGACCGGAACAAGAAAATCCTTGCCAAACCCATCACCCTGATGGAATTGGAGCAGGTATTGAGGGACCATAAGTTGATTAAATGATTTCGATAATTTTTCCATTACCTTTGCACCCTCATTAACCGGACCAGAACATGTACGAATACCTGGAAGGAGTGCTGGCAGAAAAAAATCCGGCCTATGCCATCGTAGAAACGGGGGGGGTCGGGTATTACCTCAACATCTCCCTGAATACTTACACCAAGCTGGACCAACCTCGTTGCAAACTTTATACGCACCTGGTGGTCAGGGAAGATGAGATGCTTTTATATGGCTTTGCCGACCCGGGTGAACGCGAACTTTTCCGTTTGCTGATCAGTGTTTCGGGGGTTGGGGTCAATACCGCGAGGATCATCCTTTCGTCGGTTGCACCTGCCGACCTGGTACAGGTTATCGCCTCCGGGGATGCCAATACGCTGCAGCGGGTCAAAGGGATCGGGGCCAAAACGGCACAACGGATCATTGTCGACTTGAAAACCCGCGTTTCACGCGAAGCGCTGCCTCAGGAAAAATCGGGACTGATGCACAATACTAAACGTGATGAAGCGTTATCAGGATTGATCATTCTGGGCTTTCCCAGGGTACCGGCAGAAAAAGCATTGAATAAAATTATAGAATCGGAGGGAAGCGGACTTTCCGTGGAACAGTTGATCAAACAGGCACTTAAAATCCTCTGAATCAACTATTCCTGAGTAATAACTACCTGTTGAACTGAGTGAAGATATTCAAATTATACCTTCTGACTGGTCTTGCGGTTTTACTCTCCGGACATATTACTGCCCGGGAGGCTGCACACGGCCCGGCTGACAGCCCTTTTACCCTGTTACCGTCACCACCGGATACCACACGTCCCGACAGTGTCGGACTCCCTTACCCATTCAACGAAGAGACCGTCATGCCCGGCTCCGGCAAGGAGAGCGGCATCTACCTGAAAAACCCGGCCAACCTCAACACCCAGGTTGAGTATGACCCTGTGACCAGGCAATACTATCAGTCATACAAAATCGGGAATATTACCTATCGGGTACCCACGACCCTTACCTTCGATGAGTTTCAGGACCGCGATATGAAATCGATCATCAACCAGTACTGGAAAGAAAGATCAGAGGCGGCATCCATCGAAACTTCAGGCGGGGTCATTCCGAAAATCGTCATCCCCGGAAAAATTTTCGAAACCATTTTCGGTAATAATACCGTGGATATCAGGCCACAGGGAAGTGCGGAAATCGACTTCGGGGTGGTCTCCAACCGGCGTGACGACCCAATGCTCAATACCAAGCAACGGCGTCAGACCAATTTCGATTTCAATGAAAAAATACAGATGAATGTGATCGCCAAGATCGGCGACAAAATCGAGTTCAAAATCAACTACAATACCGAAGCCACCTTTGATTTTGACAACAAACTGAAGTTGAAATACGAAGGGAAAGAGGATGATATCATTCAACTCATTGAAGCAGGCGATGTAAACCTGCCGCTCAACACCTCTCTGATACGGGGGACGGAGAGCCTCTTCGGGATCAAAACAAAGTTACGGTTCGGAAGGGTGACCGTAACGGCGCTCTATTCGCAGCAAAAAAGCGAAACCAAGAACATCACCGTGCAGGGAAATGCGCAAACCCAGAAGTTTACGGTCAGGGCTGATGAATATGAAGATAACCGCCACTTCTTTGTCAGCCAGTATTTCAGGGACACATACGCGACCTCCCTGAAACGGTTACCGGTCATCAGTTCCAATGTGAACATTCTGAAAATTGAAGTCTGGGTAACCAACATCGGTGCAGCGGTCACAGAAAACCGTAACATCGTGGGATTCATGGACCTGGGTGAAAATAACCCCTACAACACCCGCGTTTTTTCCGGAAATCCCGGACGCCGGTATCCCACCAACGATGCCAATAATCTTTTTCAGATCCTCATGTCGAACAGTACCGATTCGGCCCAGGTGCGCAACATCAACAGCGTAACCAACTACCTGAAGGGAGCCCCCTATTTCCTGATCTCCGGAGAGGATTTTGAAAAAGTGGAAAGTGCCCGGAAACTGCTCCCTTCGGAGTTTTATTTCAATGCCAAACTGGGCTTTATCTCCCTGAACACGACACTCAACTCCGACCAGACGCTTGCTGTAGCCTATCAATACCAGGTAGTTGGAGATACCACCGTGTACCAGGTAGGGGAATTTTCCGACCAGGGGATCAATACGCCGAGATGCCTCGTGGTTAAACTGCTGAAGAGCACCTCC
Organism: uncultured Draconibacterium sp.; assembly: GCA_964387205.1. GTDB lineage: Bacteria > Bacteroidota > Bacteroidia > Bacteroidales > FEN-979 > CAIVAT01. Next base: position 34,261 of record CAYLVY010000001.1, on the reverse strand, counting down.
CTCAATACCAGGATCCCCACATGGAACCTGATGATGAAAAACGTCTATTCCATCGGAGCATACCAGTTGCAACCGACCGATTTCACCCTCAATGTCCTTTATGCCGGCAATGCCAATGGTGTTCCCACGGCATTCCTCACCGAAGGCCGCGTCAAAGGTATCCCTCTGCTCAGGGTTCTCAGTCTCGACAACCTGAACCAGCAGATGAACCCGCCGGGTGACGGAATGTTCGACTTTATCGACAATGCCACTACCCAGGGAGGGACAATCCAGTCATCGAACGGCCGCATCTTCTTCCCGGTGCTGGAACCCTTCGGGCAAAGTCTTCGTGATTCCATTTTCGACCCCGCCAATCCAAAGGAATCATCAGACCTGGCCAACAAATACTGCTTCGATTCGCTTTATTCAATGACAAAATCGAATGCCCGGCAGTATCCCGATAAAAACAAATTTTTGCTCGACGGATTCTATAAATCCTCCTCGGGTTCAGAGATCTCGCTCAACGCGCTCAATGTTCCCCAGGGATCGGTAAAGGTGACGGCAGGAGGAATACAACTTACTGAAAATGTTGATTATACTGTTGATTACACCCTTGGACGAGTACGGATCATCAACGAAGGGATCCTCAACTCCGGCACCCCGATCAATATCTCCATGGAGAGCAATGAGCTGTTCAATGTCCAGACCAAACGGCTCATGGGGGCCAATATTGAATATAAAGTCAACAAAGACTTTGTGGTGGGCGCTACCATTCTCAACCTCAATGAGCGACCGCTGACCCAGAAGGTCAATTATGGCGACGAACCGATGTCGAACACGATCTGGGGCCTCAACATGTCGTATCGTACCCAATCACGCCTGATCACCCGGTTTGTAGACGCCCTCCCGCTTATCTCGACCAAAGCGCCCTCCAATGTAGCCATCGATGTGGAGTTTGCCCATTTCATCCCCGGCCACAGCAAAGCGATCGGAAATACCGGAATTACTTACATCGATGATTTTGAGGGGGCCAAATCGAGCATCGACCTTAAAAACATGAGCAACTGGTTTCTTGCGAGCACTCCGCAGGGTCAGACGACCAGGGAGATGTTTCCCGAAGGAGCAGCCGGCTCAGGATTGGCCTATGGGTTCAACCGTGCGAGACTGGCATGGTATATCATCGATCCGCTTTTTTACGACAAGAATACCAACTTATTGCCGCCCAACGTGACCAATGCGGAGCTCTCCCGTCACTATACACGTCAGGTCTGGGAAACCGAGATCTTTCCCAATAAACAGCCACTGAACGGGGTGCCGGTCAACCTGGCCGTCCTCAATATGGCTTACTATCCGTCTGAGCGCGGCCCCTATAATTTCGATGTAACCCCGTCCACTTACTCCAGAGGACTTAGCCCTGATGGCACCCTGGCCGATCCCAACAGCCGGTGGGGCGGTATCATGCGAAAGATCGAATCGACCGACTTTGACGCCACCAACATCCAGTATATCGAATTCTGGATGATGGACCCCTTCGTTTACGATTCGACCAATTCGGGTCAGTTATATTTTCAATTGGGTGATGTTTCCGAAGACATTCTGCGCGACGGCAGAAAGAGTTATGAAAACGGACTGCCCACTTCCGCCCTGGTCAAGGATGTAGATACCACCATCTGGGGAAGGGTACCCAACCTTCAGTCGCTGGTGGATGCCTTCGACAACAATCCCGCCGCCCGGCCTTTTCAGGATGTGGGATATGACGGGTTGAGGGATGCAGATGAACTCTCTTTCTTTGATTCCACCTATGTAGCTAAAGTTGCGGCTGCCTTTGGCCAGGCCAGCGAGGCTTACCGCAGCGCCTCGACCGATCCTTCCGCCGATAACTTCCATTACTTCAGGGGTACCGACTATGATAATGACCCTGATTTCAGCAGTGTACTGAACCGCTACAAGAGATTCAACAGCCCGGAAGGCAACAGTCCGACCAATGAACAATCGCCGGAAAACTATCCCACCATTGCCACCACCCTCCCCAATATTGAGGATATCAACAAGGATAACACCCTCAGCGAAGCGGAACGCTACTACCAGTATGTTGTACAGCTTAACCGCGACCAGATGAACGCGGGTTCCAATTATATTACCAATGTTTACCGTGCATCCGATATTCCGTTGGCCGATGGCCGCCGTGGCTCCGTAAACTGGTACCAGTTCAAAATTCCGATCCGCACCCCGGATAAAGTGGTTGGCAACATCAATGATTTTACCTCCATCCGCTTTATGCGTGTTTTGTTCAAGAATTTCCCCCGCCCCGTCGTCTGCCGTTTCGCTACCATGGAACTCACCCGCGGTGAATGGCGAAAATACAATTACAGTCTCCTTTCCCCGGGAGAGTACGTACCCAACGACCTGCAAAATCAGACGCAGTTCGATATCGCTACGGTAAGCCTGGAAGAAAACGGGAACAAACAACCCATCCCCTATGTCATGCCTCCGGGTATCGAACGAGAGACCAACTGGGGATCAACCAACATGCAGAAACTGAACGAACAGTCGATGTCGTTCAAAGTTTGCAACCTGGTTGACGGGGATGCCAGGGCCGCTTATAAAACCACAGAATTCGACTTCCGTCAGTTCAAAAGGCTGAAGATGTTTGTTCATGCTGAACAATCGCTCCGCAGTCAGAACCTCAAAACCGGCGACCTGACCATCTTCATGCGCATCGGTACCGACTTTACCGAAAACTTCTATGAGTATGAAATTCCGCTGATCTTTACTCCTTGGGGGACCAGCGCTACCAATGCGGAAGCCATATGGCCCGAAGCCAATGGTTTCGACATCAGCCTTGAACGGCTGGTAGAGGCTAAATATAACCGGCTGGTTTCCTTGCAGGACAAAGGTTTCGCCCAGGTTACCTCCATTCCGTATACCGAATTTGATGGCCGGAATAAAATCACGATACTGGGATCCCCCACGATCAGCGATGTGAGGGCGATCATGATCGGTATCCGGAACCCGAAAAAGAGCGTTATGAGTCCCGACGATGACGGCCAGAGCAAATGCGCAGAGATCTGGGTGGATGAGCTGCGTCTTTCCGACTTCGATAAAACGGGTGGTTGGGCCGCCAATGCCAGAATTGCCGCTGAGCTGGCCGATCTTGGGCGGGTGCAGTTTACCGGGAGTTATACCAGCTCCGGCTTTGGATCCCTCGAACAAAAACAGACCGAACGTGAAATGGAGGCTGTGCTCAACCTGGGGGTTGATACCGACATTGAACTGGGAAAATTCTTCCCTGCCAAAGCCGGCGTCAGGATCCCGTTCCATTTCGATTACTCCATGATGCAGATCAGTCCGAGGTATGATCCCCTGAACCCCGACTTCTACCTCCGTGATGTTATAAAAGCCTTTGATTCCAAGGAAGAGAAAGACTCTATCCGCCGTATCACCCAGGGTTATACCCAGCGAAAAAACTTCAATTTCATGAATGTGCGTAAAGACCGGACGGGTGATAAAAAACCGCGGGTTTACGATGTCGAGAACTTTAACGTCAGTTACGCCTATTCCGAAATCTACCACCGCGATGTGGACGTAGCTTATGACCTGAAGAAAAAATATACCGGAGGACTCGGTTATGCTTTCAACACCCAGCCCAAAAACGTCCTGCCATTTAAAAGTGTCGGTTTCCTCAACTCTACCAAAGCACTCGCGCTGATCAAGGATTTTAACTTCTTCTTCCTCCCGAAATCCTTTACCTTCCGTACCGACATGAACCGCGAATTCAACCAGCGTCAGTTCCGGAACAAGAGCCAGGCAATCGTGCCTATGGAAAGTTTCTATATCAAAAGGTGGGACTGGTCCAGGACCTACGACCTGAAATATGACTTTGCACGGTCGCTGAAACTATCACTCAACGCCAATGTCAACGCCTTCATCAATGAACCTCCCGGATTGATCGACCGGTCGAACCGTGACCAGGTGTGGAACGAGATTTTTTCCTTTGGCACAAAGAACAATTACAACCAGGCGTTTAACGCCACCTGGGATGTCCCCATCGGGAAGATCCCCTACCTTGACTTTATCACGGTTCAGGCTGGTTATCAGGCCACCTACAGGTGGATGGCCTCCGCTCTTTCGGTGCAGGAGCAGTTCGGAAATACCATTGAGAATGCCGCCACCAAGACCCTCAACGGTAATTTTAACCTGGTTACCCTTTATAATAAGGTACCCTATCTTAAAAAACTGAACCAGGCAACCAGCCGTGCCGCCGACCGGCCAAAGCCCAAACCCAAGCCGGAAGAAGCGGCACCCGCTGATTCATTGAAAAAGAAAAAAGAGGGCCCCTCTTTCGGACAGATCCTGCTCGACGGGACCGTACGGTTTCTGATGGGGTTCAGGACCGCCAGGATCACTTACACCCAGGGTACAGGAACCATGCTCCCGGGCTTTAAACCCACTCCGGTGGCACTCGGCAACGACTGGGGAATTAACGCACCAGGGCTTGGTTTCGTGTTCGGTGATCAGACCGATATCCGCGCCCGTGCCTCCGACCGGGGATGGATCACTTCCGACACCCTGCTCAATAATCCTTACAATACCAAATTCAACGAGAACCTCTCGGTCAACATCAGTGTGGAGCCAATCAAGGACCTGCGCATCGAAGTGGTAGCCACCAGACAGTACAGCAAATCCCACACGGAATACTACAAAGCGAATGCCGACGGGGTATTTCGGGCTTATTCCCCCATGGACAACGGGACGTTCACCTCTTCTTACATCATCATTGGTACTACTTTCGATTCGGAAGATGAATTCGGCCGGTCGGCAAACTTCCTGAAATTCAAAGAGTACAGGCAGCAGTTCGCACGCCGGTTTGCCCTTGAAAACCCCAACTCCACCTACACTGTTGACTCTACCGGTTTCCCGATTGGTTATGGCCCGACCAACCAGGAAGTACTCACCGCCGCATTTCTGGCGGCTTATGGCGGGAAAGACCCATCCAGGATGAAACTGACAGCTTTCCCCTCCATACCACTCCCCAACTGGCGGGTGACTTACGACGGGCTGGTTAAACTGAAAGTATTCAAATCATGGCTCAGGACCTTCACCCTGACCCATGCCTACATCTCCACTTACAGTGTGGGCAATTTCAATTCCAATATCCGGTATGCCGAACGTGACGGCATGCCCTATGTCCTCGATGATGCCGGCAACTTTATACCGAAAGAACAGATATCGGTAGTTTCACTCACCGAACAATTCAACCCCCTGCTGAAAGCCGACCTGGGTTTCATTAACAGTCTGCTGGCCAGCGCCGAATACAAGC
>CAYLVY010000001.1:10651-28952 GCA_964387205.1 uncultured Draconibacterium sp. | reverse complement strand
GAAACCTATCCCTCAGTTACGTCAACAATCAGCTTACCGAGATCACCTCCAGCGAATTCGTCGTCGGGCTGGGATACCGGCTTAAAGGGATACGGTTCAACCTTTCAGGCGTCCTGGCCGGAGGGAAAAAAACCAAGACCAGCAGCGACCTGAACCTGAAACTCGACTTCAGCATCCGCAACAATAAAACGGTGTTGCGCCGGGTCGATCAGGATATCAACCAGATCTCAACCGGACAGCAGGTGATGACCCTCAATTTCTCGGCTGATTACAACCTCAGTACCCGTTTCAACGTCAGGTTCTATTTCGATAAGGTGATCAATTCACCTTATGTTTCAAACCAGTACCGCACTTCCAACACCAAAGGAGGCATCGCCCTGCGGTTTACCCTTGCCCAGTAATCTGCGGAACCGAAATCTCTGCCTATCCCTGTTGACTTTATAAAAAAATCGTACATTTGACCACACTTTAAAAATCAAATCTGCTATGAACGTTCCCGCAAATCTCCGGTACACCAAAGATCATGAATGGATTAAAATTCAGGGCGATGAGGCCATTATCGGCATCACCGATTATGCACAGCACGAACTGGGCGACATTGTGTTCATCGAAGTGGAAACTGTCGGAGAGACCCTGGACCAGCACGAACCTTTCGGCACCATCGAGGCGGTAAAGACCGTTTCCGATATGTTTATGCCCGTGGCCGGTGAAGTGCTTGAATTCAATGAAGAACTTACCACTGCACCGGAAGCCATTAACCAGGACCCTTACGAAAAAGGATGGGTGATCAGGATCAAGGTTGCTGATCCCTCACAGGTAGAAGGCCTGCTTGACGCGGCTCATTATTCCGCATTGATCGGAGGTTGATCCGCAGGTTCCGGGGGATGAAAGTGGTCATATACCACTCTCCCTTTTGCCTTTCCTATGACCTCCTGCAACGCCGGAAGGGTTGCCTCTCGAATGTTCTTCACCGATTTAAATTTCCACAGCAATTTCTGGTTCAGGGAATAACCGACCCCGGGAATTCCGGTAAGCTGAGGAGAGAGGATCGCTTTCTCCCTTTTTTTCCGGTGATGGGTGATGCCGAACCGGTGTGCCTCATCACGGATCTGCTGCAGCAATCGCAGGGTTTCTGACTTTTTGTCGAGATACATCGGCAACGGGTCGTTAGGATAATAGATCTCTTCCAGCCTTTTGGCAATGCCGATCACCGTCATCTTACCGCCAAGCCCCAATGAACCGAGGCTTTGCAAAGCTGCGTTGAGTTGGCCCTTGCCGCCATCCACCACGATCAGTTGCGGCAATGGTTTTTCATCTTCCAACAGGCGCTTGTAACGGCGGTAAATGATCTCCGCCATCGAGGCGAAATCGTCAGGGCCCTCCACCGTTTTAATATTGAAATGGCGATATTCACTCTTGTCCGGCCGGCCGTTTTTGAAACAAACCATCGCCGCAACAGCAAAATCTCCCTGCAGGTTGGAGTTATCAAAACATTCAATGTGGGCCGGCAACTCCGCCATCCGAAGATCCTTCATTACTGCGTCGAGAATTCGCTGCGAACGATGCGCGGGATCCACAGTCTCCTTCTGTTTTTCCCGTTCAAGCTGATAATACCTGACATTCCGCTCCGAGAGTTCCAGCAGTTTTTTCTTGTCCCCGATCTTTGGAATGGTAAATTTCACGCCTTCCGGCTCAAAATCGGGTAAAAAAGGGACAATGACCTCCGGGGATTCACTCCGGAACCTTTGCCGGATCTCCGTAACCGCAATACCGAGCAACTCCGGTAATGGTTCATCGAGCTTGTTGTGGAGTTCAACCGTATGCACCTGAATGATAGCGCCGTTCATCACCTTCATATAGTTTACATACGCGCTGGCGCCAACACCGGCAATGGAAAATACATCCACATTGTTGACAGAGGGATTCACTACCGTGGATTTGCTTTGATACTTGTCCAGCAAATCAAGTTTCTCCTTGACGAGGTGTGCTTTTTCAAACTCCTCCCCGGCAGCGTATTCCATCATCAGTTCCCTGAGTTGTCTGGCAACCTGGGTGATATTGCCCCGGATGATCTCCCGGATTGCCTCCACCGAACGGTTGTAATCCTCTTCATCCTGATGACCTTCGCACGGACCCTTGCAGTTGCCGATATGGTACTCCAGACATACCCTGAACTTCCCTGCAGTGACATTTTTCTTTTCAAGATTGAGGGAACAATTCCTCAGCGGATAGAGTTGACGGCACAACTCCAGAAGGGTATGCATCAACCTGACATTGGCGTAAGGCCCGTAATAGGAGGATCCGTCGCGGATCACGCTCCTGGTATGGAAGATCCTGGGAAAGGGCTCTTTCTTAATGCAAATCCACGGGAATGTCTTGTCATCCTTCAGGGCCACATTGTAATGCGGCTGATACTTTTTAATCAGGTTATTCTCCAGCAACAAGGCATCCTGTTCAGTTTCCACCACAATGTACTGAATGGAGGCGATCCTTCGCACCAGCATCTGCACCTTCCCGCTGATGGCATTGATCTTGCTGAAATAGGAACTAACCCTTTTCTTCAGGTCTTTTGCTTTACCCACATAGATGATCTTTCCCTTCTCGTCATAATACTGATAAACCCCGGGTTTATGAGGCAGGTTTTTTACCACGGGCTCCAGTTGGGAGAAATATCGGTTCAGGGCGTGTTCCACCTTATGCTGATAAGATTGCAAAAATAGTGTAAAAAATTTCCGATCGCTTACAGGTTCCTTCAGAGATACTGGCTGATCATCTCAAGAAAGGCTGCCCGTGATATTGGCTTGGCGATGTAATCGTTGCAACCGGCTGCCAGACTTTTCTCCCTGTCGCCACTCATGGCGAAGGCGGTCTGGGCAATGACCGGCAGGGCGGGATGAAGTTTTTTAATCTCCGGGGTCAACTCCCATCCGCTGGCATCCGGAAGGCGAATATCCATAAGCACAAGATCGACAGTCCCCAGCATCGGATAGAGTTCCCTCAGCCCTGCTCCTGATTCCACCGGGATCAATTCCGCCATGGTCGGCCGCAGCATGATCTTAAGAAACTCCATATTGGATTCCTCATCCTCCACGAGAATAATCCTTCGGCCCGACCAATAATATCCGGAAGCATTCACCTGAACCGCAGGAATGTCCGCTGTATCTTTCAACGGAACAGATCCCGCGGCTGCATTCCCTCCATCAAAGGGCAGAGAAAAAACAATCGTAGTACCTTTCCCGGCAGCCGAATCTATGACAATCTCCCCTCCAAGCAACTCTGCCGACCCTTTACAAATGGCCAGTCCCAGTCCGGTCCCACCGTGCTTATGATGACTGGCTGCGTTGGCCTGTCGAAAGGTCTCGAAAATTTCCGCATGGTGCTCAGGGGCAATGCCGACACCTGTATCGGCTACAAAAAAGTCAATTCTTCCCTCCGCCGGCTGATGGTATCCGAAGGTGATGGACCCCATATGGGTATATTTCAGGGAATTATCAATCAGATTGGAAAATATCTGGCGCAAAATATAAGGATCGCTGTAAATAAGGTCTGATCCTGATTTCAGGTTTTTTTCGACATGTAAACCAATATGATCCTTGCCCATCCGTTCCATCTTTTGCCGTGACACCAACTCGAGGTCGTCCAACAGGGAATTCAGGTTCACGATGGTTTTTTCCACCGTGGCATTGCCCGACTCAATACGGGAGATGTCGAGAATATCGCTGATCAGGTGAAGCAGATCTTTGGATCTTGACTTGATTATTCCGGAAAACTTCTGCCGCTCCTCCAAAGTCAGTGTCGGGTCAAGCAACAGGTCGGCAAAGCCGATGATGGCGTTCATCGGGGTCCGTATTTCATGGCTCATATTGGCCAGAAATGTCGATTTAAGACCATCGCTGCGCTCGGCACGCTCCTTGGCAGCAAGCAGTTCCTGCTCCGCTTTGTCGCGCCTGATATAGAGTATGAGTTCCTGGGCGATGATCTCCATCAACTCCAGGCTTTTACGGGTATAGGCTTTCCTATTGGTATAACTTTGCACCACCATCGCCCCGATCACTTCATCATCGGAGATCAGGGGAACCCCCATCCAGCAGAGGGCAGGCGCCCCGATAAGACCGGGATGGCGCTCCTGCATCAGCCTGTCGATATCTTCCCTTTCCAGTAACATGGAAACCCTTGTTTTGACCACAACCCCGGAAATGGATTCATCTGCCTTCCATTCGGTAAATTCCTCTTTCTCATCCTTCCAGATCACCCGTTTTAAAGTATCCGTCCCTTTATTATAAAGAGCAAGAAAGAAATTGCGGGCATCGATCAATTGATCCAACTGTTCGCGGATCACCTCCAGTAACGCTTCCAGCGACTGGCTTGTCACGATGGCGCGTGAAATGGCATATTGGATCTGATGCTGAATTTCAGCCCGTTTCTGTTCCGTAATGTCAAACATGTAACCCTGGAACTTGACCAGTTTTCCATGTTTATCAAAAATCCCGGAAACATTCTCGATACAGCGGATGACAGTCCCGTCTTTCTTCACCATGTCCAACTCGCTGTTTTCGAGTTTTCCGCTCCTGGTCAGATCGTTCAGGAACTTATCCCTGTCCATGGGGGCAGGGTAGAGCTTCACCATTTCCATGCCCATCATTTCTGCTTCGCTTTCGTAACCGAGCATGTTAAAAAACGAAGGATTACAGCGCAGAAGCCTGCCTTCGGGGGTAGAAATATAATTGGCGGTAATATCATTTTCAAAGAGGAGACGAAAATCCTCTTCCCGCTGGCGCAAAATCTTTTCAGCCAGTTTGCGCTGCGTAATATCCTGTACCCTTGCCAGATAGATGATCATCCCATGGTAAGAGAACTTCTGGAGGATCAGGTCAACCGGATACCGGCTATCATCACTCCTCTGGCAAACCGTTTCAGTCTTCACGAAATCACCGGGCAGGTCACCGAGTTCATTCATAATTTTTTTCACGGAGGATGCTGACAGTTCCGGGAAAACAGCCGTTACCAGCTTTGGCGTCCAGTCATTTCCGTAAAACCGGAGATTCTGACGTGCCCTTGCGTTGGCATAGCCGATCTGAAGGTCATCCGAATCAAAAATATAGAACTCATTGCTGCTGTGCTCGATAATATCAAGCAACAGTGCTGCTTCCTCTGCTGCAGGGGTACCATCCCCGGAAGCAGGATCAAATGAAAAAAACGGCCCCATCTGCTGATTTTTCAATATTTGCGCTCTTCGGTCAGAATAATAGCTAGGTAAGGAGGTAGTTGGTTTTATGTTATCTTTGCCGGTCAGACCTTTGCTTTCTGTAACCCATGCAAAGCGCAAAGATATACAGATTCTTAACATTTATTTCACTCCCATAACTTTTTTCCCGTCAACATGTTTGAAACGATCATCATACATACCGCCGAACCAGAACGGCCTGCCCATTCTGAAAGCAATTTCGCGCTTTCATCCGGTGCTGTGCCACCCGGTATGAACGACAGGATCAGAAAACTCAGGCAGCAATCGGTAGAGACCCAACCCTCTCTTTCCATTGAACGTGCCCTGCACGAAACGCAGTTCTATCAGGAGAATTACGGGAAATATAGCATTCCCGTCCTTCGTGCCCTTACCTTTCTGGATCATTGCAAAAGAAAAACCATATACATAGGCGAAGGAGAGTTGATAGTCGGAGAGCGCGGGCCTGCACCGAAAGTGGTTCCCACTTTTCCGGAACTTACCTGCCATACCGTGGAAGATCTCCGGATTCTCAATACCCGCGAAATGCAGCGGTACACGATCTCCCCCGAAGATATCGATACCTATGCCAGGGAGGTTATTCCTTACTGGCAAGGGAGGAGCCAGCGGGAAAGGATCTTCTCCCATGTGCCGCAGGCATGGAAAGCCGCCTATGAAGCCGGACTTTTCACCGAATTCATGGAACAGCGTGCCCCCGGACACACTGCCCTCGACGGGAAGATCTACCGCAGTGGGTTGAGGGACTTCATGAGGGAAATCCGCAACCGGACCGAATCCCTTGACTACCTGCACGACCCGGAAGCCACCGATAAAGCGGAAGAGTGGAAAGCGATGGAACTCTCCTGCGAGGCTGCCATCATCTTTGCCGAACGGCATGCCGTCCTGGCCGAAAACCTGGCTGAAAAAGAATCCGACAAGGCCCGACGCGATGAGTTGCTGAAAATAGCCGGGGTTTGCCGGTACGTCCCGGCGAATGCCCCCCGCGATTTTCATGAAGCCATACAGATGTATTGGTTCATCCATCTGGGAACCATCACCGAACTCAACGGCTGGGATGCCATGAACCCGGGCCATTTCGACCAGCACCTCACCCCCTTCTATGAAAAAGGAATAACCGATGGCACACTTACCCGTGACCAGGCCAAAGAACTTTTATGCTGTTTCTGGATCAAGGTAAACAACCACCCCGCCCCGCCCAAAGTAGGGATTACCGCACGCGAAAGCGGTACATATAACGATTTCACCAATATCAACATCGGCGGCGTTACCCCCGGAGGTCAATGCGGCGTGAGCGAGGTTTCGTACCTGATGCTGGAAATCATCGGTGAACTCCATATACTTCAGCCGGGGAATTCGGTACACATCAGCCGGGAAACTCCTGATGAGTTTCTCCACGCCGCCATCGACGTCATTCGTCAGGGTCACGGCTATCCGTCAGTCTTTAATCCCGATCTCTACATCCGGCAAATGACCCGGCAGGGCAAATCGCAGACCGATGCCAGGGAAGGCGGATGCAGCGGGTGTATTGAAACCGGGGCCTTTGGCAAGGAAGCCTACCTGCTCACCGGTTATCTGAATGTCCCCAAAATATTAGAGATCACCCTTCACAACGGAACGGACCCTCTCACCGGCAAGAAAGCCGGGCCCGAAACCGGCCATCCTTCCGGTTTCACAGATTTTGAAATGCTTTACCAGGCTTTTCTGAATCAGCTTCACTTTGTCATCGATCAGAAAATCAGGGTCAGTAACTATATCGACCGCATGTTTGCCAGGTATGCGCCGGCACCTTTCCTGTCGGTCGTCATTGATGATTGCATTGCAAAAGGAAAGGATTATTATGACGGCGGGGCACGATACAATACCAGTTATATCCAGTGTTGCGGACTGGCCACGGTGACCGATTCGATGAGCGCTGTCCGCCGGCATGTATATGAAGAGCACCGCTGGAGCCTGGAAGAATTGACTGAGGCATTGAGTAACGATTTCAGGGATCAGGAGTTGATGCGTCAGACCATCATCAACCGTACCCCGTTTTTTGGAAATGACGACGATTTCGCGGATGACCTCGCCGTGCGGATCTATAATGACCTTGTAACGGCCATCGACGGAAAACCGAACATCCGCGGAGGTGTTTACCACCTTAATATGCTCTCGACCACCTGTCATATCTATTTCGGTAAAGTATTGGGCGCCACCCCGAACGGACGGTTGTCCGGACGGCCCATCTCCGATGGCACGTCGCCTTCCCACGGTGCCGATACCCATGGCCCGGCTGCTGTCATCCGGTCGCTCGGCCGGCTTGACCAGGAAAAATCCGGAGGGACACTGCTCAACCTGCGCTTTCTTCCTTCCCTTTTACAACGGGAAAAAGACCGCCGGAAACTCGGCCAATTGATCCGGAGTTATTTCGCCATGGGGGGACACCATGTCCAGTTCAACATCGTGGATACCGCTACCCTCCTGGCTGCCCAGGAACGCCCGGAAGATTATCGTGACCTGATGGTCAGGATGGCCGGTTACAGCGATTACTTCAACGACATGAATGCCGATCTTCAGCGTGAAATCATTGAAAGGACCGAACACGAGCAGCTCCAGGCCTGACAGCCTCCTGAACATGGCCATGCCCCGGGGAATACTTTTCGATATAAGGCGATATGCCATCAACGACGGGCCCGGAATCCGTTCCACGCTGTTTTTTAAGGGCTGTAACCTGCATTGTTCCTGGTGTCATAACCCGGAAGGGATCTCTCCGTTACCCGTGAAGATGTTTACTGCTTCCAGATGCATTGGCTGTGGCACCTGCTTCTTCCACTGTCCTTCGAAAGCCATCACCATGACCGATGGCAAACCGAAAACCGGCAAGGAACTTTGCCGGCAATGCGGCACCTGCGCCCGGGTGTGCCCTGCCGGTGCCTCTCTCATGGCAGGTCAGGTTTACACCACACAAGAAGTAATTACAACCATACTGAAAGACAGGATATTGTATGATGAATCGGGTGGCGGTGTGACTTTTTCCGGTGGCGAACCCCTGCTGCAACATGCGTTCTTGCTGGAAATGCTGAAAGAATGCGGTTTGAAAGGGATTCACCGGGCTGTTGATACCGCGGGAAATGTATCTCCGGCCATTTTGAACGAAGTGGCTGCGGTTACCGATCTTTTTCTTTATGACCTGAAAATCATGAATGAGGATCTGCACCGCCGGTGGACCGGTGTCTCCAACCGTACCATCCTTGATAACCTTAAACTGCTTTCCCGCAGGCGCAGTGCGATCCATATCCGGATCCCGCTCATCGGAGGAATCAACGACGACGAAGAAAACATCAGCGCTACGGCACACTTTCTGACCACCCTGCCGCATCCGGTCGAAGAGGTCAGTTTGCTACCCTTTCATGCCATTGCTGTGCAGAAGTATCAGAAACTCGGCGAGGAGGAAATGATGACCGGTTTTGAGGAACCAACAGCCCGGGCCATCGCCCGCGCTGCGGAGATCTTCCGACGGGTAGGGCTCCCGGTTACCACGGGAGGGTGACAAAGGTCCCATGTTTTACGATCAGAAAAAATAAAATCGTCCGCTTCCGATAGAATCGTTCAGGCCATGTTATTTGATGAGGTCAGGGAAAAATGCTATCTTTGGCGGAGAAAATCAAATCACCAGGTCCGATGACAACAGCCAATATTTATCTCAATTTTGACGGGAATTGCTACGAAGCTTTCCTGTTTTACCGTTCTGTTCTGGGAGGGGAATTTCCCTATGTAGGTCGTTTCAGGGATATGCCTCCTCATGAAGGGGCGCCTCCCCTTCCAAAGGAGATGGAAGATATGATCATGCATATTTCATTACCCGTTGGCGGAGGTACCATTCTGATGGGAAGCGATACCGGTGGCGAGTGGGCGCCTGCCTTCAGGCCGGGAAATAATTTTTCCATATCCCTCAATACCGGTTCAAAGGAGGAGGCTGACCGGTTATTCAATGGCCTCTCGGCCGGAGGCACGGTGATCATGCCCATGCAAAACACCTTCTGGGGAGATTACTACGGAATGTTCACCGACAAATTCGGTGTCGGCTGGATGGTCAGTTTTCCGACTGAGCAACACAAGTAAGTAACCGGCTTCCGGGCTAAATCGTGGGAAAAAGAGGCTGCTCACTCTAACCCAGCATCTCTTTAACCTTTTTCACGGCTTTGACCAGTTCGTCCACCTCTTCCATGGTATTGTAAAAAGAGAATGAGGCGCGAACAGTCCCGGGGATCTTGAGATGATCCATCAGGGGCATGGCGCAATGGTGGCCTGTCCGGACTGCGATACCCATCTTGTCGATGATCATGCCGGCATCATAGGGATGGATATCGCCGGGGAGAAAAGAGATCAGGCTCGCTTTCTGCGCTGCTGTACCATAAAACCGGATCCCGGAAATGGCGGAAAGCTTTTCGGAGGCATAGTGCAACAACTGCTCTTCATAGGCTGCGATCCGGTCCATTCCAAGACGGGTAAGGTATCTGATCGCGGCACGTAACCCTGCCACCCCTTCCACGTTTGGCGTTCCGGCTTCAAACCTGAAAGGAAGATCATTGAAAGTGGTGTGTTCCACATGAACCTCTTTGATCATCTCTCCGCCCATCTGCCATGGCGGTAACTCCTCTAAGTATTTCTCCTTTCCGTAAAAAATACCGATACCCATCGGGGCGTACATCTTATGACCTGAAAAACAGTAGAAATCGCAGTCAATCTCCTGCACATCCACCGGCAGATGAGATACCCCCTGGGCACCGTCCAGCAAAACAGGCACCTCATGTTCATGAGCTATCCGGCAGATCTCCCGAACGGGATTGATCGTCCCTAAAACATTGGAAACGTGGGTGATCGCGACCAGTTTCGTCTTTCCGGAGATGGCACTCCTGAAGGATTCCATATCCAGTTCTCCGGCCTCATTGATCCTCAGTACTTTCAGTTTTGCCCCACGCTCTACGCACATCTGCTGCCATGGAACAAAATTAGAATGATGTTCCATGATAGTGGTGATCACCTCATCCCCCTCATGAATATACCTTTTCCCGAAAGATGATGCCGCCAGGTTGAGCGACTCCGTGGCTCCTTTAGTAAAGATGATTTCATGGGTATGCCTTGCATTGATGAACTGTTTGACTTCCCGGCGGGTCTCTTCATAAGCTTCTGTCGCCTTGACACTCAGGTAGTGAACCCCGCGGTGAATATTACAGTTGTCGTTCTCATAATAATCCCGGATCGCGTCGATCACCTGACGGGGTTTCTGGGTGGAGGCGGCATTGTCGAAATAGATCAGCGGCCGTTTGTAGATCTGTTGGTGCAGAATCGGAAAATCCGCCCGCACCTGCTCCGGGTTGAAGGTCATCATTTCTGGAATTAGTGATACAAAGGTACTATTTTGGTTTGGTATTTCCCGGCGATCGGCTCATGACCAATTCATTTTTTGTCTAAATTGCGGGACAAACCGAAAAAATTCAAACATCATGAAAAGACTGGCAGTACTACTGGGGTTCATCTTTTGCGTCTCCGTCTCCTTCGCACAGCGCGGAGAAGAATTCACCCTCGATTATGAAAAATATACTCTCCCCAACGGACTGGATGTGATCCTTCACATCGACCGGTCTGATCCCATTGTGGCGCTGGCCATAAGGTTTCATGTGGGTTCCGGACGTGAAACGCCGGGCCGGACAGGATTCGCCCATCTGTTCGAGCATATGATGTTCCAGCGCTCGGAAAATGTTGGAGAAGATCAGTTTTTCAGGATTATTCAGGATGCCGGCGGCACCCTCAACGGGGGTACCGGAAATGACGCTACTACCTACTACGAAGTTGTACCGAAAAACGCGCTGGAGAAGATACTCTGGATGGAGTCGGACCGGATGGGGTATATGATCAATACCGTTACCCTGAAAGCATTCAATATCCAGCAAAACGTTGTCCAGAACGAGAAAAGACAATCGTACGACAACCAGCCTTACGGCCATGTCAGTTGGGTAGCCGCCACCAATCTATACCCCAAAGGCCATCCGTATAGCTGGACCGTCATCGGGGAGATGGAAGATCTGACCAACGCCACCGTCGAAGATGTCAAAGCCTTCCACCGGAAATTCTACAATCCGAACAACGCTACGCTGGTGCTGGCGGGTGATTTTGATGTGGCGGAGGCTAAAAAACTGATTGAAAAATATTTCGGAGATATCCCGAAAGGCGAACCGGTCCCTGATCCTGAACCTGTACCGGTTAAACTGTCTGCCACTAAAAAGGTATATCATGAAGACAATTTCGCCAAATCTGCCCAACTCCGGATGGTATGGCCGACAGTCGAGGAGTTTCATCCCGACTCATACCCGCTCTCTTATCTGGGACAACTGCTTTCACAGGGGAAAAAAGCCCCGCTGTATCGAATTCTGGAAAAGGAACGGAAACTGGTTTCACGACAATACGCCCGCAATTCCAGCCTTGAGATCGCCGGCACTTTCAACATCATTGCCATGGCTAATGAAAATGTCAACCTCAACGAAATTGAGAAAGGGGTTTTTAATGCGATGGAAATATTTGAAAACGAAGGTTTTACAGATGAAGATGTGGAGCGCATCAAAGCCAGCCTTGAGACCGATTTCTACAATGGTATCAGCAGCATTCTTGGAAAATCGTTTCAGTTTGCCACCTATAATGAAAGTAAAGGCGACCCCGGTTACTTCAGTAAAGAGATTGCCGCTCTCCGGGCCGTCACCAAAGAGGATATCATGCGGGTTTATCGCCGGTACCTGAAGGACCAACCCTGTCTGGCCATTAGCTTTGTACCGAAAGGGCAGGTATCCAACGTTTTGTTCGGATCTGAAAAGGCTGCTGTTGCAGAAGAATCGATTGCCGATGCCACCCAGGTCGAAATCACCGATACCGATGAGGCCCCGATAACGAAAACACCGGCCCGGTTCGACCGCTCCATCATGCCCGCCGATGGCCCCGATCCCGTTGTGAACCTTCCCGTGATCTGGCAGGAAAAAATGAAAAACGGCCTGAAAGTAATGGGCATCGAGCAGAAAGAGCTCCCGCTGGTGCAGTTCTCCCTTGAGTTCAGGGGTGGCCATTCGCTTGATCCGGTCAGTAAGCCTGGCATAGCCAGTCTTATGTGCGAACTGATGATGGAGGGAACCCGGTTGAAAACCCCGCTGGAACTGGAAGAGGAAATCGAACGGCTGGGCGCTTCCATATCGATGAATGCCGGCAACAGCACCATAGTGATCAGGGCCAATACCCTCGCGAGAAACTTTGAAAAGGTGGTTGCCCTGGTTGAAGAGATCCTGATGGAGCCCCGATGGGACACTGCTGAATTCAGCCTGATCCGCCTCCGCACCATCAACAACCTGAAACGCCAGAAAGCCAATCCTTCCTACCTGGCTTCACTTGCCCTGAATGAACATATCTATGGGAAAGACCATATCCTTGCTACTACCGTGGCCGGTACGGAAGAGAGTGTGTCTTCCGTCACCATTGATGACCTGAAAAATTACTACCGCCAGTATTTGTCACCGGAGGTGGCCGCCTTTAACATTGCCGGTGATGCAGAGAAAAAAAGGGTTACGAACTCGCTGAAAAGCCTGGAAAATAAGTGGAAAGCGGTGAAGGTTAACTTCCCTGAATATGTCACACCGCCGCCCCCCTCATCACCAACCCTTGTTTTTGTAGACGTTCCGGGGGCCAAACAATCGGTGATCAACATCGGTTATCTTGGCCTGGCCGGTAACTATCCGGACCTCTTCCCGGCTTACGTCATGAATTATAAACTGGGCGGTTCTTTCAACGGAAAGGTCAACCTGGTGCTTCGCGAAGAGAAGGGCTTTACCTATGGTGCAAGAACAGGGTTTACCGACTACGATTACCTTCCGGGCCCTTTTCTGGCCAGTTCGAGTGTGCGTTCCTCCGCTACCACCGAGTCGGTGGAAATTTTCAGGAGCCTGATGGCCGGTTATGCCGATTCCTACTCGGAGGAGGATCTCACCTTCACCAGGAACGCCGTGCTGAAAGGTTATGCCCGACAGTTCGAAACCCTGGGGGCCCTTAACGGAATGATGAGCCGTATTTTCAGAAATGACCTTCCCCCCGATTACATCACCAGGGAACAACAGATCATGCGAACCATCACCGTTCCCGAAATCAAAAAACTGGCCGTCAAGTACATTGACCCAAACCGGATGTATTACGTAATCGCCGGAGATGCTGCAACCCAGAAAGAGCCACTGGAAAAACTACTGGGGAAACCATAAACCGGAAAACACCCCGGGGATGTATCCTTAATGAACCATTTCCGGGAAATCCGGCACCCCGACACTCAGAGCAATCCGGTATCGATCTGAAACTCTACCGGATGTTCCGGAGTGCTGCAGTGCAGAACGCACTGGCCGCATATCTGCAACTCTCCCTGAAGCCTTTTTTTCACCATATCCTCGATGCGCTGACGAAGCTGGGGGATCGCGATCCGGGCCACTACCTCATCGGCAAAGGCGAACATCAGGAGCATCCTCGCGGTCTCTTCCGCAATGCCCCGCTGCCGGAGATAAAACATCGATTCCGGATCGAGCTGGCCGGTTGTGGAACCGTGGGAACACTTCACATCGTCGTTGTATATCTCCAGAAAAGGTTTGGAGTTGACATGGGCCGTATCGGTCAGCAGGATGTTGCGGTTGCTCTGGCGTGCATCGGTCCGCGCTGCATTTCTGCGCACCAGCACATGGCCGTTGAAAACGCCACGGGCGTGCTCGTCCATGATCCCTTTGAAAATTTCCGTGCTGCTGCAATCCGGAGAGGCATGATCGACTAAAACCTGATTATCTATGTGTTGCTTTCGATCCATCAGGTAAATACCGTAAATATCGGCCCTGCCGTGCGGACCATCAAAGCGCAGACGGATGTTGTTGCGAAGCAATCCTCCATTGAGTGATATATAGTGCGACTCGAGGCGGGCACTTTGCTCCATGCCAAAGAGAACAGTGCTGACCAGCGCACTTTTATTGTTAAGATTCTGAAGTTTGTAATGGTCCAGAAAACTATTCCCGTCAAGATGGATCTCGGTGACAATATTTGAAAAGCTTGGCTGATGGTTGTATGAGTCGTCGCAATGTACCAGTGAGAGCCGGGCGTTCTTTCCGACAATGACCAGGTTTCGCGACTGCAGGAAAAGGTTGTCGTCGTGATGAATGACATTCACGAACTGCACCGGTCTGGGGCTTTGCACCCCGTCGGGGATGTAAATGAAGAATCCGTCCCGGGCAAAGGCAGTGTTGAGGTCAACCAGGGAATCCTCTTCCCGGGCGGAAAGGGTGCCGTAATAATCGTTCACCAGTTCAGGGTATTTCGACCTGGCTTCGGCAAGGCTACCCATGATGATACCGTTGCCCAGTTCCATCAGGGGGACATCGGTTGAAACGGTCCATCCGTTGAGTTGGCCCATCACCGCGGTATCGAGATGGGGGATATTGCATTTGAAGACATTCTGAAAATCCCCGCCGGGTGTGGGGGCCATCGGTATATCGTAAGGTAATACGAGCACATCACTGAGGTCGGTATTTCTCCACGATTCGAGCCCTGTATCAGGAAAGCCCATAGATATGAAACGTTCCAGCGCAGGACGGCGCAGGGCTGCGACCCTTTCCGGTTCACCGGCAGTGAGGGTATCAAAGTGCTGCTCAAACAGCGCCGACAACCGACCGGATGTTATAAGTAAATCATCTGCAGACATGGCATGCTCGTTTAGATCAATCCTGTTCATTTTTTATCCAGTCGTATCCCCGTTCTTCCAGTTCAAGTGCCAGTTCCTTACCACCCGATTTGACAATCCGTCCCTCGTAGAGTACATGGACGAAGTCGGGTACAATATAATCGAGGAGCCGCTGATAGTGGGTGATCACCACGAAGGCATTGTCGGAGCGGCGAAGTTTGTTCACCCCGTTGGCCACGATCCGCAGGGCGTCTATATCGAGCCCCGAATCGGTTTCATCCAGGATGGCGAGGACGGGTTCCAGCATGGCCATCTGAAATATTTCGTTCTTCTTCTTTTCCCCGCCGGAAAAACCTTCATTGACCGAACGATTGGTAAGGTTGGAGGTGATCTCCACCAGCTTTTTCTTCTCCTCCATCAGTTTCAGGAACTCCCCTCCGGGGAGTGGGTCAAGACCCCGGTATTTGCGGATTTCGTTCACAGCCGTCCGCATGAAGTTGGTGATGCTCACCCCGGGAATTTCAACCGGATACTGAAAACCCAGGAAAATACCCTCACGGGCACGTTCCTCTACTGCCATCTTCAGCAGGGGTTTTCCCTGATAGACCACCTCACCGGCGGTTACATCAAAGACTTCACGTCCGGCAATCACCGAAGCGAGGGTGCTTTTCCCCGTTCCGTTGGGCCCCATGATGGCATGGACCTCCCCTTTGCCGACCTCCAGGTTCACCCCTTTCAGGATCTCTTTACCGTTGATGGAGGCATGCAGGTTTTTTATGGATAGTAACATATTCAGATATTGGGTGTGTTGTGGATAAAACTTATGATCTGTTCCGGGTCAGCCCACTGATCCCTCAAGGGAGAGGGACAACAGTTTCTGTGCTTCCACCGCGAATTCCATAGGCAACTGCTTCAGCACCTCCCTTGCATATCCGTTGACAATCAGCCCAATGGCGCTCTCGGTGTCTATCCCGCGCTGCTGGCAATAAAAAAGCTGGTCTTCCGATATTTTGGAGGTCGTGGCCTCATGTTCGACAATGCTTGATTTGTTATCGACCTGTATGTACGGGAAGGTATGGGCCCCGCATTTATCCCCCAGCAGCAGCGAGTCGCACTGACTGTAGTTCCGGGATTGCGTGGCGTTTTTGCCGACCCTTACCAGCCCGCGGTAGGAGTTGTTGCTCTTTCCGGCAGAAATGCCTTTGGAGATAATCGTGCTGCGGCTGTTCTTTCCCAGGTGGATCATCTTGGTACCGGTATCGGCCTGCTGATGGTTGTTGGTAACGGCAACCGAATAAAATTCCCCCACCGAATTATCGCCCAGCAGGATACAACTTGGATATTTCCAGGTAATGGCAGAGCCGGTTTCCACCTGTGTCCAACTGATCTTCGCATTGCTGCCCTTACATATTCCCCTTTTGGTCACGAAGTTATAGACACCTCCCGCACCGTTTTTATCACCGGGATACCAGTTCTGCACCGTCGAGTACTTCACTTCGGCATCCTTGAGCGCCACAATTTCCACAATGGCCGCATGCAACTGGTTTTCATCCCTTTGAGGAGCTGTACAACCTTCCATGTAACTGACATAGGCACCCTCCTCGGCCACGATGAGGGTACGTTCAAACTGGCCTGTATTGGCCGCATTGATGCGGAAATAGGTAGAGAGTTCCATCGGGCATCGCACGCCGCGGGGAATATAGCAGAAGGAGCCGTCGCTGAACACCGCTGAATTGAGTGCCGCAAAATAGTTATCGGTATAAGGAACTACCGAGCCCATGTATTGTTTTACCAGGTCAGGGTGTTTTTGGACCGCTTCGCTGAAAGAACAGAAGATGATGCCATACCGGGCGAGGGTTTCCGAGAAAGTGGTTTTGACGGAAACACTGTCGATGACAGCATCTACGGCCACGCCGGAAAGTTTTTTTTGCTCTTCGAGCGAGATGCCCAGTTTGTTGAAGGTGGCGAGCAATTCGGGATCCACCTCGTCGAGGCTGGCCAGTTCCTTTTTTTGTTTCGGGGCGGCGTAATATATGATAGACTGAAAATCAATTGGATCTATCTTCAGATGGGCCCATCCGGGCTGTTTCATGGTGAGCCAGTGGCGGTATGCTTTCAGCCGGAATTCGAGCATGAATTCCGGTTCATTTTTTTTGGCGGAGATATACCGGATGGTATCCTCCGAAATCCCCGGCGGGGCAAATTCGGTCTCGATATCGGTTACAAACCCGTATTTATACTCACTTTGGGTAACCTCGTCCAGCACTTTATTGGTTTCCGATTCCATATAGTATCAGCGTATCAGCAGGATGCAAAGATAGGAAATATTGGCAAGGCAAAGGGGTTGGAAAAGATGGAGCAATATGATGAATGATGGGGTCTATTTTTCTGGCACTAATTAAAAAATAACCCTCGTTGAAAACTTCCTGAAAAAACTGACCGGAAACTGAAGGATAACAACTAAATTTGTAAAAAGAAAAAAACAAATAATGAAAATCAAAGAACCTCTTTTTGAATATATTAGCCCTGACATTTCTCACCAGATTGTCAACAGTGACAGCCTTTCGGTTTTAAAGCATATCGAAGATGGAAAGTTTGACTTAATAATCACTTCACCTCCATACAATGTTGGAAAATCATATGAGACCAAAACAAGTATTGAGAAATACCTTGAGACACAGGAAGCAATAATAAACGAACTTGTTAGAACCCTATCAGACAATGGAAATCTTTGTTGGCAGGTTGGTAACTATGTTGACAAAGGAGAAGTTTTTCCTTTAGACATTTTTTATTATCAGATTTTTAAAAACCATGGTTTAAAATTACGCAACAGAATTATCTGGCATTTTGGACACGGATTACACGCTTCAAACAGATTTAGTGGTAGATATGAAACAATTTTATGGTTTAGTAAAACAAATGATTATATATTTAACCTTGACAATGTAAGAGTACCAGCTAAATATCCTGGCAAACTTCATTTTAAAGGAGAAAAAAAGGGATTACCATCAGGGAACCCTCTTGGTAAAAATCCAAGTGATATTTGGGAAATTGTTGCTAAAGATTGGGAAACAGCATTGTGGAATATACCGAATGTGAAATCAAATCATCCGGAAAAGACAGAACATCCTTGTCAATTTCCGATAGAATTAGTTGAAAGATGTATTCTTGCATTAACAAATGAACAAAGTTGGGTACTTGACCCTTATGCAGGTGTCGGTTCAACAGTAATTGCCTCAATTATACACAATAGGAATGCTGTTGGAATTGAAAAAAAGAATGAATATTGTGACATTGCCCGCCAGCGAATTATTGACCTCAAAGAAGGCAAATTAAAA
>CAYLVY010000001.1:0-10641 GCA_964387205.1 uncultured Draconibacterium sp. | reverse complement strand
AAAAATCAGACCCATAAACAAACCTATTCACAAACCTTCATGTAATGACAAAGTTTCTCAAGTTCCTAAAGAATGGTTGCAACTTGAACTGGAAAATTTAACTGGGAAATATTACGGAATACCACATCAAAAATGAAAATAGCTCAAAAATACTCACATTTAAACGGAGAAGAATATCTCATCGTTCATCATGAAGAACTATACAAAGAAATCATTGATACTGTTCAAAGTATTAATGCGTCAAAGTTGTTGACCAAAGAAAGTAAAGAAAAAACGATGACAGGTAAAATGTTGTATAGTCCAATAGAATTGAATAAAACATTTAATGAGAAATTTAATAAACTTGGATGGAAAGAAAGTCGCTATCAGTATTACATTACAACTGACCAGAAAATACTTCCTGAATTAATTATGTTACCATATGAAAAACAGAGAGAATTTTTAACTTCGAAAGGAATTCATGAACCAATATCATCTTACAAGCAGACAGACTTTGTAAAGGACCAGATTGCCGTTGAAGTTCAATTTGGCAAGTATGCTTTTGTTGCATTTGACTTATTTGTAAAACATTTGCTTTTCTATTCCGGTGGTGTGATAAACCTTGGGATTGAAGTTTTACCAACCAAGAAAATGCAATCGCAAATGAGTAGTGGAGTTGCCTATTATGAAGGCGAAGTTTATAATGTTTTGAGGCACGGTAGAAATAATCCACCAGTTCCACTTTTAATTTTAGGAATTGAACAAGATTAAAAACCACTATATATCAATTTTTGAAACAGACAATAAGATTTTCAATGTCAGTGTAATTCTCTTCCAGGTTTAAGTTTAATTGATAGAAGAACGGAGATTATCCCACAAACTGTTAATGCTTCCTTCTTCGACCTTAGAAGAGAATTTTTAAATTCAAAGCAAAAAAATCATATAAAGTATTTGATTTACAATGGAAATAACAGGAAAAGTGATCAGGGTTCTTCCGATCCAGACAGGGACGGGCAGGAACGGAACGTGGCGGAAGCTGGAATTTGTACTGGAAACCGGCGGGCAGGTCCCCCGAAAGGTCTGTTTTTCTCTTTGGGGGGAAAAAATTGACCAGGCCGGGCTTCAGGAAGGAGATGAAGCAGAGGTAATGTTCGACCTGGAGAGCCGTGAATATAACGGCAGATGGTACACCGAGGCGAAAGCCTGGAAGGTGGTACGCAAGAACGGTTCAAACCGGATCCCGCCCGAAAGTGAACCACCGGACCCATACTTTCCACCCGCCTCCGACGATGGATTTCCATTCTGATAAATATTGATATTAAATGTTTTAACCCTATAAACCCTCATTATATGTCAAAATCAAAAGATATCACTAAAAAGGAGACCAAAAAGGAACCTGCCAAATCGCTGAAAGAAAAGCGCGCGGAGAAAAAGGAGAAGAAGGCGAAAAAATAGACAGGGAGAGGCTGATGCCTGAAAAACAAAACGAACGGGTCATCTTTTCCCTCTCCGAAGTTGCCGCCAGCATCAGGCAAACCATTGCCGGGCGGTACACGGGCAGTTTCTGGGTGAAGGCCGAGATGAACAGGCTGAACCATTATCCCCATTCGGGTCATTGCTATCCGGAACTCCTCGAGCGTTCGGATGGTAAAATTGTGGCAGAGATGCGGGGCAATCTCTGGAGGGATGATTATGAGTCGGTAAACGCAAAGTTCCTGGAAGTACTGAACGAACCCCTGCGCGACGGGATCACGATCCTGATGCTGGCAAGGGTGTCATTTCATCCTTTATACGGCCTGAGCCTGCATATCTCCGATATTGATCCCTCCTATACGCTGGGGGAACTCGAGAGGGAAAAACAGCAAACCATCCGTACCCTTATCCGGGAAGGGATTTTTAAATCCAACAAATCCTTGCCGCTGCCTCTGCTGCCCCAGCGTATCGCAGTCATATCGGTACAAACCAGTAAAGGATACGCCGATTTCACCAAGATCATCAGGGATAACCCCTGGGGCTACTCCTTCTTTGTCATGCTGTTTCCTGCCCTGCTCCAGGGAGACCAGGCGGTCGATTCCATCCTTTACCAGTTGGGAAGGATCGGGAAAGTCAGGCACCATTTCGATGCCGTCGCCATCATACGTGGCGGAGGAGGGGATATAGGTCTCACCTGCTACAACCATTTGGAACTTACAAGGCAGATCGCACTTTTTCCCATGCCGGTGCTAACCGGCATAGGACACTCCACCAACGAAACGGTCGCGGAGATGGTCTCGCACACCAACGCCATCACCCCCACCGACCTGGCTGATTTTCTGATCCAACAATTTCATAATTTCTCAGTTCCGCTCCACCATGCCGCAAAGGCGGTGTTAGCAGAAGCCGGAGCGGTCATTGAAAAGGCGGGCCGGGATTCCCTTCAGATGGCCCACAGATTCCGCATGTCCACCTCTTCACTGATGCGAAAAGAGCGGAGCGACCTGGATACATTGCAACGCAGAATGACTTACTCCGCCGGCCACGGGATTCAACGTGAAAGGAGCACACTGGAGCACCTGGAAAAAATCACCATGGTGCTTGATCCTTCAGCCCTGCTGAAACGGGGTTATACGTTGACCATGAAAGGGCAGCGGATACTCTGCAGCATCGGTCAGGTATCTCCCGGCGACGAGTTGATCACACAATTTGCCGATGGAGAGTTAACCAGCATTGTCAAAACAATAAAACATGAAAAAAATGGCTGATAATCCCGGCTATACCGAAGCATTTGAAGAACTCCGGAAAATCGTTTCAGAACTGGAGAACGGCGGTATTTCGGTGGATATCCTCACGGAGAAGATCCGCAGGGCCACCGTTCTGATCCGGATATGCCGGAGCAGACTCACCACGGTGGAAGAAGAGGTGAATTCCATCCTGAAAGAACTGGAAAATGAAACGGGATCACCGGAATGAAAAACGAAAGACATGTATCGAAAGAAGAATGAACCTGCTGCCACCCCCCTTTCCGCCATCGGAGAATTCGGTCTGATCGACCGTCTGACTTCCGGGTTCAGGAACATCAACCCCTCTACCCTGAAAGGGGTAGGCGACGATGCTGCAGTTATAGCCGCCGGAGACCAGGTGATGCTGATCTCAACCGACCTGCTGGTGGAAGGGATCCATTTCGACCTCACCTACACACCGTTGAAGCACCTGGGCTATAAATCGGTGGTGGTCAATGTAAGTGATATTGCAGCGATGAACGGCATCCCGGGACAGATCACGGTATCACTGGCCGTTTCGAGCCGGTTCACCGCCGAAGCGCTGGATGAACTTTATCAGGGAATCCATCTCGCCTGTGAGCGATACGGAGTGGACCTGGTTGGCGGGGACACCAGTTCGAGTGTCAGGGGGTTGCTGATCTCAGTGACCG
This sequence comes from uncultured Draconibacterium sp., assembly GCA_964387205.1. Lineage (GTDB taxonomy): Bacteria > Bacteroidota > Bacteroidia > Bacteroidales > FEN-979 > CAIVAT01. The sequence continues at coordinate 7,253 of CAYLVY010000001.1, read as the reverse complement.
TAATCGGATCGGCAGCGCCTTCGGAGGTAGTGTACCGGGGAGGGGCTTCTCCCGGCGATCTGGTATGCGTGACCGGAGATCTCGGAAGCGCTTATATCGGCCTGTTGACGCTCGAAAGGGAAAAAAAGGTATTTGAGGTGAATCCCGGCATGCAACCTGAATTATCGGGTTTCGAGTACCAGATCGGGCGGCAGTTGAAACCGGAAGCCAGGACCGACATGCGGGGCGTATTCACCGGGATCGGAATCCAACCAACCGCGATGATCGACATCTCCGACGGCCTTTCGTCGGAGATACTGCATATATGCCGGCAATCAGGTACCGGATGCCGGATTTTCGAAGAAAAAATCCCGATTGACGAAGAGACCCGGAAAATGGCCATGGATTACAAAATCATCCCCAGTGTGGCAGCCCTGAGTGGCGGGGAGGATTATGAACTGCTTTTCACCATCCGACAGGATGATTTTGAAAAAATTAAAGATATCAGTGGTATCAGCATTATCGGACATATTACCCCGGCATCAAACGGGAAAGTGATGATCACCCCCGACGGGAAGGCCGTCCCCCTGACAGCTCAGGGCTGGGACGGAATAAAAGCCGGGGAAAAGCCCTGACCGGCACAAAAATAACCCGTTCCTGCCATACATTCCCTTCCATCTGTTCCTATTTTTGCAGAAAAAAACTGCCGGTGCGAAGATATGGTTTGTTTTACCCTGCTTAAATTCAATCCGTTCGACAATATTAATCTTGATACCGATAAAAAAAAACAGCAGGTATTGTTCAAAGCCGTTATATTTAATACCTTTACTCATTCAAAAAAAAATCTGATATGAAAAAACATCTATGCTTTCGGAACAGAGCAGCCATGAGTACCCGATTTGTGGCACTGCTGATGCTCGTTATGCTTTGCTCATCAGGGTTGAATGCCCAGGTGAACTTTACCCAAACCCTGAATGCTGATTTTAACAAAGGGTATTTAAACAATGTCATCGTAACCGGAGATAATGTCTCCCTGCAATACGCTGCCAATGAAGTTGGCACGTGGCTTACAACCACTGTTCTTCCCCAGACCCTTAGCGGCCATGCAGCCGCATCGTGGACCGACCGCTATGCTTACGTCGTAGGTGGTTGGAACAATGCAACTTATGTAAATACTGTTTATATGTCGACCATCCAGTCGGGAGGTATCAGTGGCTGGAGTTCCCAGAATGCCTTACCGGTGGCGCTGAAAGATGCCGCCGTGGTGGTGGGGACCAACACGATCTACGTCCTGGGTGGCCGAGACGACACGCAGGTCTTCAACAGCATATATTATGCCGCCATCAATACCAACGGGACATTAGGAGCCTGGCAAACCTCCGCTGTCACCCTGCCCGTTGCCTTGTGGGGCCATACCGCTACCTACTGCAACGGTTATCTCTATGTGGCAGGCGGATCCAGTTCCATGACCGAGAATTCGGCCCTCAATACGGTATACTATGCACAGGTCAGGGCGAATAATACGCTCTCTGCCTTCAGCGCCGGATCCAATCTGCCCGGGGCACGAAACAAGCACGCGGCGGTTACATACCGGAACAAGCTTTATGTCCTCGGCGGTTACGATAACGCGGGAACGCGATTTTCGAGCGTTTACATTGCCACTCCCTCTGTCAGCGGTACAACCGGCTCCTGGGTATCGGGAAGTTCCATGCCTTTCTCGATCAGCAACCATTCGGCTGCAGTATCCAACGGAACGATCGTGGTGATGGCCGGCGCCGTGAACAGTTCGCCTTTCCTGAGCAATTCGGTTTATTATGCCAACGCCGACAACGCAACCCCGACCACCCTCGCGTGGAGTACCTCGGCCAATGTCATGTACGATTATACCAAAGACGGGGCAGCCTTTACCGGCAATGGTCAGGTATATTACACCGGCGGCACCAACCTGTCAGGCACTCCGATCCTCAATTCACGTTTTGCCAATATGTCGCTGACCGCCAATTACATCTCCAATGGTGTCTTCGTTTCCAATCCTTTTTACGAACTCGGAGCAGAGCGAATGATCAGCACGCTATCCTTTACGAAGGTTGTCGGCGCCGGAGCCAATTTTCAGATCATTTACCGAACAGCCGGCAATGACGGGATATGGGGCAACTGGTCTGCTCCCGCTACCACCTCTCCGATCACCGTGAACCTGACCAAGCGGTACCTGCAGTATGCCGTTTTACTGACAGGTTCCGGAGCCAACAATTCGGCCCTGAGTGATGCTACCATTACTACTCCAGGAACCCAGCTTAACGGAAACCTCAATGCCATTGCAACCTTTACCAAAGCTGCCAGTCCTTACTGGGCCACCTCCGACATCTCTTTCACCGCCGGCACCCATACCTTCCAGGCCGGCGCTACGATCCTCTTTCTGCCGGAGACAGGGTTGACCGTGGGGCAGGCAAACGTCATCTGCAACGGGACTGCGGTGGACTCGGTGAAGTTTACCTATTTCACGAGCGAATCAGGCAACTGGGACGGGATCTATTTCGATGAAAACAGCGATAACGGCGTCTCTTCTCAGTTCTATTATACCGTGATCTCCAATGCGGGTTTCGGCGGGAACAATGCCAACCTGTACTGTCTGAACACCAATGAGCCCCTTCTCCAGCGATGCAATATCCGGGGAGCCGACGGCAATGGGATTCGCCTCAACAACGCCCACCTGAACATTCAAAACACAACGGTAAAGTCCAATACTGAAAACGGACTTTATCTCCAGAACTCCAATCCTACCCTGGTTTCGAGCCTGCTCACCGGCAATACCGGCGCCGGCGTCTACCTGACTTCAACTGCCTCCGTGCCAAATTACAGCGCCGGAAGTACCACCATCAGCAACAATACCTATGCGATCCGGTACCCCTCTCCCAATTTTGACATTCTCCAACCCAACGGCAGCCCCACCCTGACAGGCAATACATACAACGGTATTGCACTCGACGGCGGCAGTGTTACCACCAACAGGAGATGGTATTCCATAACCTATGATTACATTCTGCTGGGAAATTTAACCGTAGCCGAATACGCTGCGGCTCCCCGGCTGACCATTGAACCGGGAAACACCCTTAGGTTTCTGCCAGGCACACAAATGAAAGTGGGTGCAGATTATCCCTATGGAGGTGAAATTTATGCCATCGGCACCAGCGACAGCCTGATCACCTTTACCCCGTTCAATGGTTTACCCGGAGGATGGAACGGCATCTATTTCACCGAATACAGTGATAATTATGGCGGACTGACCCAAATGATATACTGTGTGATAGAAAAAGGAAACGACTATAATTACTATTCACATATGACGGTTCAACCCAGCCTCATCCAGAACTGTATTATACAGAATGCTGCTCTGGACGGCGCACGTTATAGCAGTTCGACAGGAACCATATCCAACTGCCAGTTCCTGAACAATGGCCGTTATCCGCTCTATTTCATGAATCCTGCCAGCAATCCTGTTCATACCGGGAATACCTTCACCGGAAACACCATCAACCGAATAGCACTGGAAGGGGGTACGTACAATGTCAGCCGCACCCTGACGCTGGATGGCACCCAGTATTACGTGCTGAATAACATATTAGTACAGGAGTATGCTGCTAATCCAAGGCTTACCATTGAAGCCGGGGTTGTCGTTGACTTTGCCCCGGGGACCAAACTCCAGGTCGGAGGCGGTTATCCGTATGCCGGCGAATTGCATTGCCTTGGAACCTCGCCTACAAGTCAGGTAATTTTAAAAGCCTATAGCGGATTACCCGGCGGCTGGGAGGGTGTCCATTTCACGCAGTACAACGATAATTATGGCGGAAGCTCCATCCTGCAATACACGAGGATCAGGCACGGTAACGCCCAGAATATCCTGATCGAGGGCTCCGCACAACCAACCATTGATAATGGCAATATCCGGGAATCCAACGGTCATGGCATTGTCCTTTACCAGTCCAATCCAGTTATAACCAACACACTATTCGGCCTCAACAATGGTTACCCGATAAAGTTTAACGACTGGACCTGCGACCCCTATATTAAGGGAAATACTTACAATGCTTCCAATACCATGAATTATATTGCCTTGTCGGGGGGTACATACAATACAGGCCGAACGCTGCGCCACGACGGCATACCCTATCATGTGCTGGGAAATATTAACATGGCTGAATATGCAGCACATCCGCGTTTAACGTTGCTTCCGGGCGTTACCCTGTTGTTTGATCCCGGACTTACACTTCAGGTAGGCGCTGGTTATCCTTACTCCGGAGATCTCTTTGCCGAAGGAAAAGCCGACAGCCTGATCTCCTTCAAGCCATTTAACAATCTTGCCGGTGGATGGGGCGGACTGGTTTTCACAATGTATTCCGATGACTGGGGCGGCAACTCCTCCATGGAATATTGCTATGTGGAAAAAGCGGCCACCCAGAACCTCTGGATGCAAAATACCACTCAGCCGGTCATCGATCATTGTACTTTCACGCAATCTACCGGAAACGGAATACGGCTGACAGATGCCGCTAACCTCAACATTACTTCCTCTTCCGTAATCCATAATGCCGCCAACGGATTCTATTTTGACAACACTTCCACCGGTACCATCGGAAATACGGACCTGACCACCTGCAACATGTATAACAACGGAGGATATGAAGTGTACAATAACTCCACTTCCGATATTCAGGCCCGGTATAATTACTGGGGCACCGGGGACTCAACCATGGTATCCTTCAGGATTTTTGACAAATCAGAGAATACCTCCAAAGGGCGTGTTCACTTCGGGCCTTTTGCCCAGGTACCCAACGCCTCCACTGCCAATACCACTATGTCGGGAACGGTCAAATACGCCAATACAGGTGCCAACCCGATCAAGAACGCCGCCATGGCAGTGAAAACCTTCGCCAATGTCACCGTTGCATCCACCACCTCCAATACCTCCGGCGTCTATGCTTTCCCCGCTTTCCCTTCCGGCAACTACCAGATGACCATAACCCCCGCCGCAGCCTGGGGTGGCGTCAATTCCACCGACGCCCTGGCAATCCTTAACCATTTCGCCATGATCGCCCCCCTCACCGGGATAAAAATGGCAGCCGCCGACGTCAACTACAGCCACAGCATCAACGGAACCGACGCCATGCTGGTGATGAAACGCTATTCGGGACAGATATCCTCTTTCCCGGTCGGAGACTATCTCCACTCCACCACTGCATTGACCGTAACCGGAGGTAATGTTACCAACAACCTCGAAATGATCTGTTTTGGTGATGTGAATGCATCCTATGGCCCTGCCAAGAAAAGCACCGGAAGTGTCGGACTGGTGCACGAGGGATCGGTGCTCACCGAATCCTGGAGCGAATTTGACCTCCCGGTCCGGATGAAAACTCCAATGGAGGTGGGAGCCATATCGCTGGGATTTTACTATCCGGAAGAGTTCCTGGAAATAACCGGTGCCAGGCTTTATGACGGAACGACCGGATTCTCCTGGACTGCAGCAAACGGGCTCTTCAGAATGGGCTGGTGCGATATGAATGCCCTGAATGTTACCTATGACCAGGTGGTGGTCATCCTGCGGATAAAAACCAAAGACCTTTCGGCCATGAATACCGCTATCCTGCTTAACCTATACGAAGAGAGCGAATTCGCCGATGCCGGTGCCATCCCGGATCCGGGTGCAGTGGTGTCCATCCCGGCCATCAACACTACCCTTACCGGAATTGGGAACGAATTATCAAAGTTCTCTCTATCGGTCAGCCCGAACCCGGTCAAAGAACAGGCCGTGGTCAGGTTCACGATGGAAAAGGCAGGAAAGGTTGAAATTTTCCTCACCGACATGCTCGGAAACCGCCTCTTCACCATCAGCGACGGAGAGTTTCTTGCGGGGGAACAAAATGTCGCCCTGAAAACCAGCTCCCTGAAACCCGGGCTCTATTTCCTGCGTCTGAATTTCGTTGCTTCAGGTCAGTCAACGTCAGAAATGATCAAGGTTGTTGTTTCACGGTAAATCTCCCATGCCATGAACGCAACAATCCGAAAAACACTCATTTTATGGCTATTGGTGGGATGGTGCGGGGTGATCCATGCCCAGACCATCACCACCACTGCCGTGTCGGTCACCAGTTGTCCCGGTGAAATTCAGGTTCCTGTCAATGTCACCGATGGTAACGGCATCGGTGCTATCTCGCTGGTGCTGAACTATGACAACACCAGGCTGACCTACCTGGGTTATCAGAACCTACATCCGGCCCTGACCACAGGGTTTCTCATCATAAACAACACCGGAACATCGATCATAATCAGTTGGGCCAATACCACGGCAGCCAACCTGGGAAACAGTACCATGGTACAACTCCGGTTTACTGCGATTCCCGGTAACTCTGGCCTGACATGGGACATTCAGACTCCGGGCAACTGCGAATACAGCGATGTACTCGGGAATATCCTTCCTGCCACCTTTGAAAACGGGACCGCATCCATCCACCAAAACCCGTTGATTACCAACCAACCGGTAAATAAAACCGTGCTTGTCGGGCAAAGTACAACTTTCTCCCTGACTGCATCCGCCGCCGGGATAGATTACCAATGGCAGATCAGCATGAATGGCGGATCGACCTGGAGCAACCTGTCCAACAACAGCACCTATTCCGGTGTTACCAGCCCTTCGCTTAATATCTCCGGGATTTCGCTCCCCATGAATGGCTACAAGTACAAGTGCAAAGTATCCGGCACCTGTCCGCCGGAAGTGTGGTCCAATCCGGTTACATTGACCGTTGTCAATCCTGTTACCACTATCCTTCCCACCGTCAGCTCCTGCCCCGGAAATATCATTGTGCCCGTCACCGTGACTAATTTTACCGCAGTTGCCGCTTTCTCCATGGTCTTTTCCTACAACACAAGCGTATTGACATATACGGGATATCAGTCGGTTAATGGTGCCCTTGGCCCGGGAATACTGGTGGTAAATGCAGCCGGCGGGCAGGTTTATATAACCTGGTCACATACTGCAGCCGTGACTATCGGCAATGGCACCATCATCGAAATCCTTTTCAGCGCTGCATCAGGAACTTCACCCCTGACTTGGAACGTCTTTGATGAGGGTTTCTGTGAATATGTCGGGCTCGACGGTTCGCCCATTACCTCCGTTTGGACAAACGGAAATGAGACGATCCATTTCCTGCCGGCAGTCACCTCCCATCCGGTCAACAAAACCATCGCCAAGACCCAGACAACTTCCTTCAGCATCAGCGCCA